>CALVQM010000026.1 GCA_944358125.1 uncultured Bacilli bacterium | reverse complement strand
AGAACTTTCTAATTATAATGGAGTCCCTCACCTTTTATGTCCCGTAGTAAGTGATCCTAAAAAAGCAAGTATTGCACTGCAAAAATTAGTTAGTGAAATGGATAAACGTTATGATATGTTTAGTGATGCTAATGTTAAGAATATTGCTGGTTATAATGAATGGATTACAAAAGAAAATGCTAAAAATAATACTAATGTAGCTAAAATGCCTTACGTGGTTGCGATTATAGATGAACTTGCCGATTTAATGTTGGTTGCTTCCAAAGAAGTAGAAGATTCGATTATGAGAATTACGCAAATGGCTAGAGCAGCTGGAATACATTTAATTGTGGCTACGCAAAGACCATCAACTGATGTTATTACGGGTGTTGTTAAAGCAAATATTCCTTCACGTATAGCTTTTGCGGTTGCCTCAAATATCGATTCAAGAACTATTCTTGATATGAGTGGAGCAGAAAAATTACTCGGTAGAGGTGATATGCTTTATCTACCAATGGGGGAAAATGTACCAATACGTATTCAAGGATGCTTTATTAGTGATAATGAAATAAAAAGAATTATTGATTATGTATGTAAAGAACAAGTTGCTCATTATAGTGAAGAGATGCAAAATTTAGAAGTACAGCCGGGTGGTATTCATGGTTCGGTTGGAGAAGCTGAAGAATATGATGATCCTCTTTACGATGAAATTGTAAAATTTGCTATAGAAACTGGTAAAGTAAGTACTAGTTTACTTCAAAGAAGATTTAGATTAGGTTATAACCGAGCGGCTAGAGTAGTAGACTTATTAGAAGAAAGAGGAATTGTTGGTCCTCCTAATGGTTCTAAACCTAGAGAAGTTTTAGTAAAATTAGATGAACACTCTGAATAAAAGATTTACAAATAAGATTTAAGTATGTTAAAATAATATTGGAGGGATGTTATGGCAAGTAGTAAAATAAAGTATAAATCTCAATCTGCTAAAAAGTATTTAATTGGACTTTGTATTATTTTAGCCATAATTTTTCTTGCACTTTATTTTTATAAATGGCACACAGTTTTGGAACAAGAAAAATATTATAATAGCTATTTAATTAGTACCAATACTATCAGCTTAGAAATGAATGATATTAAGGAAATAAGTTCGGTTTTATCAGAAACTCCTAGTTATTATTTCTTATATATAAGTTATACTAGTAGCGAAGATGTTTATAATTTAGAGACTGAATTGAAACCTTTAATTGATGAATATCAGTTACAAAATAATTTCTATTTCTTGAATGTTACAGATTTTAAAGATAGTAATCCGGATTATAAAAAAGATATTGCTTTAGCTTTAGGTATTGATCAAAATATTATTTCGAAAGTTCCGATTATTCTTTATTTTAAAGATGGTGAACTTGCTACGACGCATGGAATATTTACAGCTAAAGAATTTCAAGATTTACTTGAGACACAAGATATTAAATCACAATAAAAATTACTCGTTAATGAGTAATTTTTTTATAATATTTGCACTTATTTTTTAACAAACATTCACTACATTTTGGATTTCTTGCAGTACAGTGGTATCTACCAAATAACACTAATTGATGATGGAGTCTACTCCATTTATCTTGAGGAAACTTCTTCATTAACTTTTGTTCAATTACAGATACATTATCTTCTTTTCTAGCTAATCCAAGTCTCGTAGATACCCTAGCAACATGAGTATCTACTGCAATAGCTGGTATATCATAAATATTTGATAAGACAACATTACAAGTTTTCCTTCCTACTCCAGGTAGGCTTTCTAGGTACTCTCTATTATTCGGAACACTACCATTATAATCATTTATTAACTTGGTAGCTACTTCTTTAATATAACTAGCTTTTTTGGTATAAGAACCACAGGGTCTAATAATATTTTCAATATCATGAATATTTGCTTCTTTTAAACCTTGTAAGTCATATTTTTTAAATAAAATATCTGTTACCATATTAACTCTTTTATCTGTACATTGGGCACTTAAAATCGTAGCAATTAATAATTCATAGTCTTTGGTATAATTTAATTCACATCTAGCATCAGGGTAATAATAATCTAATGCTGCTAAAACTTCTTCAGTCTTCATCATCTAACCAGTTATAATCAAATAACTCACTATCCTCCTTTTTGGGCTCTCGCGTTTTTAAATGATTGTTTACATCATTCATTGTTTTAAAGCCTTTCTTGTTCCATTCAAATAAAATTTTGTCAATATAACGTAGATTTTTTACCCCATTATAAACAGCTTCTTTTAAAGCTCCGATAATCATTTCTTCACTATAGTTATGATTTAACCAAGCATTAATAATTTCATACTCCATACTGGTAATGGGTCTAGCAAATTCAGTTTCAAATTCCGCATATATGTCAGTTTTCTTTTCTTCTTTTAAAACTTTTTGCTCATCTTCCATAATCATTGTATAAAAATTATCTAAACTTACTCTTTCAATTAGACGCCCTTCTATATCTTTGGCAGTTTTTACATCAATAATTTTTTTAGTAAGCATATTCGTAAATACTTCATAAGCTTTTTCAGAAGATAAACCAATATTTTTACTTAATTCTTCCATATTTAAATAGCTTGTATAATCATTGTCAAAATAGACTAACATTAAAAATTCTTCTAAAGATAGGTTTAGTTCTAAAGCTTTTTTGATAAATAAACTATTGGTTACATATTTTGGACATTTAAAATAATTTACATTCATATAATCCACTCGCTTTTATGTTCTTTTATATATTTTTCAATATCACTAGTTTTATTTCTTATTTTACCATTAATAATTAAATTTTCAATATCTTTTAAAATAATACTGATTTTTTTAGCGTGTTCACTCCCAATAATATTAATAATTTTATCTGCTTTAATATTAATTTCTTTTTTGTCATGGATAGGCAGGGATTTATATATTTTATTAATAGTTTTTTTATCCATATTTAGAATTTCTCCAGCAACTAAAGATAAATATAAACCATAATTATAAATAGTAAATTTATCAAGTTCGTTAGCATTAATAATACGTCTTATGGAAGTTATGTTACTCTTTTCTTCTTTAGTAAAAGGAATATTGTAATTGATTTTAATTTGGGCATACATACCTTCTAGGTTTTTAACAGGTATAATATCTTGCCAATTACTTATATTTAATAAATTCATTATTCCTAGTTCATTTAATAAATTTAAGCCTTTTTTAACATGATTAGATAATAAAATTTTGTCTAATTCTTCTTTAATTCTTACGTTAGATAATTCTAAAATTAATTGGCTATTTTCTTCAATAGCTTTATAAAGGGGAGAATCTAAATTAAAGTTTAAATGGGTTGCTAAACGGATAGCTCTTAAAATTCTTAAAGGATCTTCTTTGATTTTGAAAGTTGGATCGCCAATCATTTTTACTTTTAAATTACTTAAATCTTCTATACCCCCTACTAAATCAATGATTTCTCCTTGGCTATTCATACATATAGCATTGATGGTAAAATCTCTTCGTTCTAGATCTTTCACTAAATTATTAATATAGTTAAATTCAATAGGTTTACGATTTTTGTATTTAATTTCTTCACGGTATGTAGTTATTTCAATATGATATTCTTTTACTTTAAAATCAATACCACCTAGATTTTTCGAAGAAGCATTGGGAAAAATCATCATTAATTCTTTGGGGGTGGCATTCGTACAAATATCAATATCATAAGATGAAATACCTACTAGTAAATCGCGTACATATCCACCAATAACATATGCTTCATAGCCCACATTTTCGATTTTGTTTAAAATCTGCTTAATTATTTTTTGCATACATTCTCCTTATTTATCCAATATATTTTATTACTTCTTCTACCGTTTTATTAAAATCTTTGAAATTAACATCAAACCATTTAATATTCATTTGATTATTGAACCAAGTATATTGTCTTTTGGCATAATTCCGACTTCTTTTTTTGATTAATTCTTTCGCTTCTTCAAGAGTTATATCGCCATCAAAATAAGAATATAGTTCTTTATAGCCAATTGCTGTTTTAAGAGCTTTCGAATAAATATGAGCATCATAAAAATCTTTTACTTCTTCTAGTAAGCCCTGCTCAAACATTTCATCTACCCTTTTATTTATACGTTCATATAATTCATCTCTTTTACAAGTAAGACCAATATAAATAGCATCATATAATGGTTTACTTGGAGGCACATTCGTTTTTTCTTTATTTAGAAAACGGATTAATCTTTTCCGATTATTTACATGAATATCCATATAAGGATCTTTTTTTATAGCTAAAGCATATAGTTCTTCATTACTCCGCCCCTCATAATTATTGGTTTCTTTTTCTTCTTTAGAAAATTCATAACTATAAAGGGCTGCCTTTAAATAAAGACCGGTTCCGCCTACAAAAATGATATTTTTATCTTGGTTTTCTTCAATAATTTTTCTAGCATCTTTTTGATAATCGTATACAGTGTAATTTTCATTAGCATCTTTGATATCCAATAAATAATGGGGAATATTTTCTTTTTCCTTTTCGGTAACTTTGGCTGTTCCAATATCCATTTTCTTATAAACTTGCATTGCATCACAATTTACGATAATACCATGATAATGTTTGGCTAATTCAACACTTAACTTTGTTTTTCCTACCCCAGTTGGACCGACTACAGCAATAATCATTTTTTATCTATCTCACTTTTTAATAAATCTCTAATTTCTTCTAATAATAATACTTCATCACTTTTTTTAGGTACAACTTTTTCTTCTTCTTTTTTCTTGATGTGCATTATTTTGTTAATAATTTTTACAATGGTAAAAATACAAATAGCAATAATTAGAAAATCAATAATACTTTGGATAAAAGCCCCATATTCAATTTTCGTATCTCTAAATGTTATTGATAAACTAGAAAAATCCACACCACCTAAAACTAAGCCTAGAATAGGCGTTAAAATATTATTAACAAGACTTGTAACAATTGAGGAGAATGCTCCACCAATAATGACACCGACTGCTAAATCAATAACATTTCCTCTCGCAATAAATTTTTTAAATTCTTCAATATTTTTTTTCAAGACAATTACCTCCTTTGTGTCTTACTTCTTTATTTTACCATATTTGAGACATTTAAAAAAGCTAATCTGTAGGATTTACAAATTAACTTGTTATAAATAACTATAAACTAAAATACGACCATTAAAAGTTTTATTCATTACTTCATTACCGGCAGCTTCATCTATCCATAAACGTAAATTATAAGTAACAGAAGCTCCAGGAGCTAGAGTTCCTTCTAATAAATTATAACTTGTATCTATGCCTTCTGCACTTTTAATACTAGAACTTAAATCATAAGGAGCTGCTTCACTCATAAGAGTACTTGTTCCTGTGTTTGCAGTTGGAGTAGTCATATCAAGACGATATCTTAACTTCGATAGATCCATATTTGATGGTGAAGAATTTAGCGTATTTAATGTTACAACATAATTAATGGGATCAGTGGAATTTGTGGTGGTACAAGTATTCGTAATTGTAAAGGAATACGGTGTTAATTTATTAGCCCTTTCTTCACTCATGGGATAAGCATAATTGCCATTGGAATTTAGGGAAATAGAATTCGAATCTTCATATCTTATATTAAAGCAACTAGTTGTTAAAATGTTTTCATCAGTTTGTGTAGCATTGTAAGATAAATAAGCATATGTTACTGATGTTGCTGCAATAATTACAATTGCTATAGTTGAAATTAGTAATATCATGTACTTTTTATTGTTCAATTTTATCACCACTATCTGCTATATTACATTATATAGTATTTTTTTAAATCCCACAAGTATTAAATTGAAAAAAACTTCCAAATTGGAAGTTACATATAACTATATATTAGAACACGACCGGTGAAAGTATCATTCATAACATCATTGCCAGCTGTCTCATCAATCCATAAACGCAAGTTATAAGTTACTGATTCACCGGGAGCAAGAGTTCCTTCTAATAAATTATAGCTGGTATCTATACCTTCTTCAGTTTTTAATTGATCTCCTAAAGTATATGGAGCAATATTGCTTAATAAAGCACTAGTTCCATTTTGAGTACTTGGAGAAGTTTTATCTAGGCGAACTCTTAAAAGGTTTAGAGGTAAAGTTGGCACATCGGCTGTTAAAGTATTTAATGTTACTACATATTTTATTGGATCAGTTGCATTTGATGTTGTACAAGTATTTGTAATCGTAAACTCATATGGTGTTAAATTATTAGCACTAGTCTCACTCATTGGGTAAGTAGCATTTAATTTAATTGAGCCATTTGGACCTTCAGTAAAAGACACATCAAAACATGTTGTTGTAATCTCATTAGGATCTGTCTGTTCACTTGCTACAGAATAGTAAGAATAACTTGTTCCAATAGTAATGGTAACTAAAATCATTATTGTAAGTATTCCCAATGTTATTTTATAACCACTTCTCATATTATCACCTATTTTACTATTTATAATTATAAGATATTTTTACCATTCTCACAAGACCTTTTTAACTAATTTTTAATAAATATTTCTTTTTGGCCATCTAAACTGAAACTTTTGGCATCGGTAATACGAACATTAATTAGTTTTCCAATGTCTTCTTCGGCATTATCAATGTTTACTAATTTCATAGTTTTCGTATAACCATATACTTTATTTTGTCCTTTTTCACTTGGTCCTAATACTAACACTTCTTCGGTTTTACCTATATATTCTTTATTATGAGCTAAACTATATGAATTTATTACATCATTTAATTCATGTAATCTACTCTCTTTTACTTCTAAAGGAATGGTATCCTTAATTAAAGCGGCTGGTGTTCCTTCTCTTGGGGAATATATAAATGTAAAGGCACCGTCAAATTTACACTCATTTACTACCTCTAAAGTTTCTTTAAAGTCTTCATCTGTTTCATTTGGGAAACCAACAATTATATCAGTCGTAATACTAACACCCGGAATATGCTTTTTTATTTTGTTATAAAGTGCTATATATTCTTCTTTCGTATAACGTCTGCCCATTAATTTTAAGATTTTAGAACTGCCACTTTGAAGGGGTAAATGAATATAAGGCATAATATTTGGGAAACTGGCAATGACATCAAGCATTTTATCAGTAAAATCCCAAGGGTGGCTTGTTACAAAACGAATGCGTTCTATATTGGTTTTAGCTACATTCTCTAGAAGAGTTGCAAAATCATAATCTTCTTCTAAATCTTTACCATAAGCATTAACATTTTGACCAAGTAAAGTTACTTCTTTATATCCCTTATTTTTTAAGTCTTGGACTTCATTTAAAATATCTTTCATTTTACGACTTCTTTGTTTACCTCTTGTAAACGGTACAATACAGTACGTGCAAAATTTATCACAACCATACATAATATTTACCCAGGCAGTTATTTTAGAGTCTCTTACATAATCCATATGTTCATAAACATTACCTTCAATAGAATATACTTCTATTTGTTGCTTTTTTGACTCTGAAAGAATAAGTGATGCTAGATCATCAATATTATGGGTTCCAAAGACAATATTTACAAAAGGATATTTTTCTTTTAAAAGACTTGCGACAGTAGGTTCTTGAGGCATACAACCACCAATACAAATGATTAAATTAGGATTTTCTTTTTTTAAATGTTTTAATCTACCTAAAAAACCAAAGACTTTATCATGAGCGTTTTCACGAATAGCGCAAGTATTTAATACGACAATATCGGCTTGTTCTAACTCTTCTGTCTCTTTAAAACCAAGGTTTTCTAATATACCTTTTATTTCTTCTGAATCATGAACATTCATTTGACAGCCATAAGTTCTAATAAAATAATTTTTCCCTTTAAATTTATCACTCTTAATATTTTTTGCTTCTAAAACTTGAGGCAAGCTATCCGTTCTTAAACGAGCTTGTTTTAAATCTGGTAAATTCATAATAATCCGTCCTTTAGGAATTATTATAACATGAAAGTAGTTATAAATAAATGAATTTTTTTCTAGGCAATCGTCTTGATTTTAATATATAAACTAGCTATTATTTCTGTAAAGATAGCAAATATTAAAATTAGTGCTTAAAGCACTTTTTTTAAGCCTTGATACGATAACTTAATTATATAATATAATTTTAAAATATCTTCATTAAATTCTTTATTTAAATCATGCATAATTTCTTCATAAATATAATCGATATCATCAATATTCTCTTTCTTATATTCATAATATAAGTATTTTAATTTGGCTATATCTTTGTTTTGATATAAATTATTAATTTCTAAAATAATTAACTTTTTTGCTTCTTTTATTTGTCTTAACATAGGATCTGTTTTTAAAGCTCCTATTACTTCATAATTTAATATTGTTTCTTTCATGCCATAAATACATTCTAAAACATTTAGTTCATCATCTACTAATAATTTACTTCTGCTTATAGAAATTCCTTCTTTATTAAATTCTAGCGCATACACATTTTTGGTGTCGGTAAAAAGGCAAGCGTATTCAATACGTTTGAAGTTCTTTTTATCACTTATTAAAGTTTTATCGGCGATAAGATCTAAAAATGTTTGATCAACTTTTATATTATTAGTTGCAATATCTAGGAATGCTTTATGTTTGATTTTAAAAAGAGGTATTTTTTTGATTAGTTCTAGAGAGTCAAAATCGTTCCATTCATAAAAATCATAAGCTGTATCTTCACTCCAATTTAGAATTATGTCGTAATAGTAATTCATGTTTTATCCACCTTTCTAATGATAATACAATACAGATAATACCTATTAAAAATAACCATACTTCTAATCTTCTACTTATAAATTTAACAAAATCAAAAAAACTATACCCTACTATTAATAAATTTAAGTAAATTATGATAAAAAATAAGCCAATACTAGTTAAAATAATGCCTAAAATGTAAAGTAATATACGAAACATAAGTAACTCCCCTATTATTTTATTTCTTAAATTAAAAAAATATTATATAATTAAATAGGTGATAAAATTGAATTATTTAATTTATATTATTTTGGGTATTATTCAGGGGTTTACAGAACCGATACCAGTTTCGTCTAGTGGACATATTTTTCTTTTTAAAAATATTTTTAATTCGAATATGTTCAATGATTTAAATTTTGAAATTGTATCTAATTTTGGTTCTTTTTTAGCTATTTTGTTTATTTTTAGAAAAGATGTAGGAGATTTACTTAAAGCTTTTTTTACTTATATTTTTAATAAAGATAAAAGAGATGAGAATAAACAAAAATTTAAGTATTGTATGTATATAATTGTTTCCACTATTCCGATAGGTATTGCTGGAGTATTACTTAAAGATACTATTGAGGCAAAATTACAAAATATTACCCTTTTGGGATTTGCTTTCTTGTTTACAGCTTTTATGTTACTTTTAGTAAGAAAGAAAAATGGGAAGAAAGAAGACTTTGATATAACACTTAAAGATGCTTTGATAGTTGGTTTGTTTCAAATAATTGCTTTATTCCCTGGAATAAGTAGAAGCGGTACAACATTAGTATTATGTTTACTGGTTGGTATGTCTCGGAGTACAGCTTTAAAATATACTTTTATTCTTTATTTTCCAATTAGTTTAGGAACAATGTTACTGGGCGTTAAAGATATAGTGGAAGCTGGAAATTTAGCTAGTGTTGCTCTACCATACTTTTTAGGTTTAGTGGCAGCTTGTATAGTTACCTACTATTCTTACCGTTGGCTAAGTGAAATTGTCAAACGGGGGAACTTATGGAAATTTAGTATTTATTGTGTATGTTTAGCTATATTTGTATTTATTTATTTTAGATAGTCTCTTATGAGGCTTTTTTTGTAATCAAAAAAAAATTCCTTACGGAATTAATTTTTAAATAAAATGATATTAAATACTAGTAATACTGCTACATTAAAAGCATAAGTAAATTGGAATCGTTCACATTCTACTAAAGATATTAGTAAGTCTGATAAACAAATAATCCAACCTTCTTTACTTTTAGGCTTAAATTCTTTAATACTAGCTTTTTCTTTTCTATTTATAAAAGGAAAGATCTTTTTGAATACTACTTGATGGAACATATGAGTTTTTATGGCTTCAGCTTCTAAATCAGTGACATTAAAATATTTTTTAGCATTATTGCAAGCTGTAACAGGGTGTTTTAAATATGAGTTTTCAGGACTATCTTTACGAGTTCCAAAGAAGAAATCATGAAGTAGACCTGCCCTAGAAACACTTTTTAAATCGGCTTTAAATATTTTTCCTAATTTATAACTTAATTTAGCAACTCTTAAGGAATGTTCATATTTGCTTGTTCCATGGTGTAAATCCTTTTTGGTTTCTAAAAATTTATCATTATTTAATATATCACACACAAAACTATCAAACTCATTTTTTAATCGTTTCGTCATTTTTTCAACTCCTACTTTTTAATTGTGACTATTAACATTATAGTAAATTATATTTATTTTGTAAAGGATAAATGCTTAATTTATTAGTTAATAGTTCTTTTTTTAGAAAAAATAAGTCCTATAAAGGACCTATAAAACTAGTTATTTACAACCCCCTTATTGCTTCATAACTGTCTTAATTATAGCATATTTCTAGTTATTTGTCAAAAATGTGGTAGTTAATCTTCTGTTTCGTAATAATAAGAAGTTTCTATTCCTTTAAATATAGTATTCAAACTTAAATCGTCGGTTAAATTATTTTTTATCAGTGTTTTAAGTTCTAAAGTATTAACAGGACTTCTTTCCATGGCCTGTAAATATAATTTTTTAGCAATTTTTTCCCAATTAACTACTTTTTTTAAGTTTTTCTTCAGTATTAAATCTAGCCAAATTCTCGTACTCCGACCATTTCCTTCTAAAAAAGGGTGAGCAATGTTCATTTCAACATATTTATCAATAATGTCATCTAAAGTATTTTCACTCATAGTTTCGATTTTTCTTAAAATATCCTCTAAATATAGAGAATTAGCAAACCGGAAATTCCCTTTAGAAATATTTTCTTTCCGAATAATACCTGCGAAATCATATAAATTAGCAAATAAATACTTATGAATTTGTTGTAAGCCTTTAGTTGTTCCAATTTCTATTTTTTCTATATCGCCACTTTCAAATAGTCGTTTTGCTTTTTCTTTACTTTTTTCATCCATTTTTATTCACTTCATCTTTATATTTATAATATATATTTTAGCAAATTATTTCTATAAAAGCCAGCATTTTATAAGAAAAACAAGCACCCTTTTAGGTACTTGTTAATTTAAAACTAATTTATCATCTTTAACATCAACCGTAATAGTGGCTCCATATTCTATTTCATCACGAACAATTTTATCAGCGATTAATGTTTCAATATTGTGAGTTACATATCTTTTAATTGGTCTAGCACCATAAGCTTCTTCATATGAATGATCAATGATGTAATCTTGGGCTTTTTTGGTAAGTTCAAGATGTAAGTTAATATTTTTAAGTCTTGCTTCTGTTTCATGAATAATCTTATCAAGAATATTATAAACAACATCTTTGCCTAAAGATTTAAATATGACAATCTCATCAATACGGTTAATAAATTCTGGTCTAAATGTTCTTTTTAGAGCTTCCATTACTTTAGAGTTACTATTTTCTTCATTATCTAGTATGTATTCACTACCCAAATTAGATGTCATGATAATAATAGTATTTTTAAAGTCAACTAATTTACCAGTACTGTCAGTAATACGACCATCATCTAGTATTTGAAGTAAAATGTTGAAGACATCAGGGTGAGCTTTTTCTATTTCATCAAATAAGACAATACTATAAGGATTACGTCTTACTGCTTCCGTTAACTCTCCGCCTTCATCATAACCAACATATCCTGGAGGAGCTCCAAGAAGTCTTGATACATTGAAGGCTTCCATATATTCAGAACAATCTATTCTTACCATATGACGTTCATCATCAAATAGTTCGTAAGCTAAAGCTTTCGCTAGTTCGGTTTTACCAACACCAGTTGGTCCCATAAAGATGAATGAACCAATTGGTCTATTTGGATCTTTAATACCACTTCTAGCTCTGATAATTGCATCACTAACAACACTTACCGCTGCATCTTGGCCAATTACTCTTTTCTTTAAATTAGCTTCTAGATTAAGTAGTTTTTCTTTTTCACCACTTACTAGTTTTTGAATAGGAATATTCGTCCATTTAGCAACAATTCTTGCTATATCTTCTTCTGTTACGGTATCACTTAACATTTGTGAATCAATTTTGCTTCTTAAAGTTTCAAGCTCATTCTCTAGTTTGGGAATTTCACCATGACGAAGACGAGCAGCTGCTTCTAAATCATAATTATTTTCCGCAGTTTCAAGTTTAAATTTAGCTTGGTCTAATTCTTCTTTCTTCTTATTAATATCATCATTTAAGCTTTTTTCTTCTTCCCACTTTGAACGCATTTTGGCTTCTTCTTCTTTTAAGGAAGCAATTTCCGTTTCTAGTTCTTCACGACGTTTTTTAGATAACTCATCTTTTTCCTTTTTGATAGCTTCTCTTTCTATTTCTAGACTCATAATTTTACGAGTTAAAGTATCTAATTCTGTAGGAACAGAAGCCATTTGCATTTTGATGGTTGCACATGCTTCATCAACTAAATCTATGGCCTTATCTGGTAAATATCTATCAGTGATATAACGATCACTTAAGGTAGCCGCACTAATTAGAGCACTATCTTTAATGTTAACACTGTGGAATAATTCAAACTTTTCTTTTAGACCACGTAAAATGGTAATCGTATCTTCGACATTTGGTTCATGAACTTGAATTTTTTGTAAACGTCTTTCTAGAGCACCATCTTTTTCAATATATTTACGATATTCATTTAAAGTGGTAGCACCAATAAGTCTAATTTCTCCTCTTGCTAACATTGGTTTTAACATGTTGCCAGCGTCCATGGCACCTTCGGCACCAGCTCCAACAATCATGTGTATTTCATCTATAAATAATATGATATCCCCATTCGAATCACTAATTTCTTTTAGAACTTTTTTTAGACGTTCTTCAAACTCTCCACGATATTTAGCACCTGCTATTAAAGCACCTAAATCAAGAGACCATATTCTTTTACCTTTTAGGGTACTTGGAACATCCCCTTTTACAATACGGATGGCAAGTCCTTCTACAATAGCAGTTTTACCTACACCAGGTTCACCAATTAAAACGGGATTATTTTTCGTTTTTCTTGATAAAATACGAATAATACTACGTATTTCTTCATCTCTACCAATAACAGGATCAACCTTGTTATTTTTAACTGCTTCAGTTATATCACGTCCATATTTTTCTAAAACATTTTCCTGCTCTTCTTGCATATTAGGATACATATTAACACCTTCTTTCTATTACAAATACAATTATATAATAAAAATTAGCACTTGTCAAGTGCAAGTGCTAATTTATTTCATATGGGTCAGTTGTTGTTCCTGAACCAGTTATTTGAACATCAGACTTGAGGTTTATGACTGGTCTTACACCAAGTGTTCCATTCACACTGTAGTTGCCAATACCCCCATCTAAATTCATACGGAAAACGCGCGCGCCAATTCTGTTATAGCTAGATGAAGACATAGCCCAATAATTATCTCCTGTATATAAATAATAACTAGTATTGCTCAAGCCGAATACTCCTCCAGCAAACGATATCTCATCAGCACTGATTAATCCGATTGGAGTTGGTATACTATTTTCATCATTCGAATCTACTTTTAATGCTGCATTTCCTTTACTACTTCCTGGTGTAGTATATAGATCTCGGAGATCTGTACATTTAAAAATTGGATCTTTATTAGTATATAGACGATTATAAGTTCCATAATATGTATTGCTTTCTCCGGTTCCTACTCCGCTATATGCTATCCTATCTCCACAGAAACCGATATTTCCATCTAAATATTCAGATGCATCTACTATGTTGCTTGTATACCAATTATCAATTGTTATTTTAATATTGCTATTAGCTGAAACCCCATGGAGCTGTCCACTTTGATACATATATCCTACATACATATTATCATTTGCATTACTATTAAAAGCACTTTTACCTATCTGCGTTTCTTCTCCTGTTGTAACAGGTCCAGTTGCATCACTTCCACTATATATCATTCTAATTGATCCATTTCCATTTATTCTTATTATTCGCCAGTAAAATCCACCAAAATGAACCCAATTGTCAGTTGGATTTCCTGCAAAGTAATATACTTCTCCAAAATCATCATATTGACTTTCATCTATTGATTTATATATCGTTCCTGTTGTTGTATTAGTTACGGTAGTACTAAAATCATTCCTTGTTAATATAGTATCATAATGAGATAAGATGTAATCACTTCCTACCATTCCAAATTCTACTTCTATACTTCCATTTATTACTTTCTCCATATTATGATTTTGATCAGCATTTGTTTCATGGAAGGTTATTTCCATAGTGTATTCATAAGTTGTTTCTTTATCTACTGTTTTAGTTTCGGCTATTAACAGGGTTCTTCCTGTTAACCCTATTAAGTTTCCACTACTTACTACTTCTCCATTACTATCTTTAAATTCATAAGTTAATTCTTCATAATCTTTGATACAAGCATTGGTTATACTATTATAATTACTATCATCACATTTGACAAAAGTATTATCTGTTAAATCTAGATAAATACTATATGATGCTGTATTTTCTTTATTTGTTGGTGTTATAGTAACTCTAAATGTTTTAGTTAAAGTTTCTCCTGGTATTAAGTTATTAGAACTTAATGAATTATCTCCAGCATCATAACTTACTTTAATCATATCTCCTGGATTTAATTCTACTGTAGAACCATTCCCACTTACTTCTACTCCACTAGTAAAATAAGCAAAAGTTATTCCTACTCCTACTACTAATAATACTCCTATTACACTTAATAAGACACTCTTTTTCATACTTATTCCTCCTGACCGTTTATAATTAACTGTGTAAATGAAATAACACAGTTTTTTAAATGGAGGTAAAATATATGGTAGAAATAACT
>CALVQM010000025.1 GCA_944358125.1 uncultured Bacilli bacterium | reverse complement strand
TCTTTTTAAATTGTTTTCTTTTAGGTTGCTTCTTAGTTATTTTGATGTCAACACTTTTTTTCGTACTTTTATCCTGTTTTTTGAAAGAATAAACTTTTCTTTTAGGGTTATTTTATGTATAATTGTGTTTAGGTGATATAATTTGAAGAAAATTTGGGATCTTTATCATAAGTATGAAGAAATTATTAATTATCTTATTGTAGGTGGGTTAACAACGGTTATTAGTTTAGCTGTTAAATATGGATTATTATTTACAGTGATGGACGCTAGTGATGCTTTAGAATTACAAGTAGCAGTTATAGTCTCTTGGATTGTAGCTGTAGCTTTTGCTTATTTTGCTAATCGAATTTTTGTTTTTCATTCTAAATCAAAGCAGTATTTAAAAGAAATTAGTGGTTTTGTAGCTGGACGAATTGCAACATTAATTATGGAAATGGTTATTATGTGGTTCTTTGTTACTTTACTTAAATTAGATAGTAATTTATGGGTAATTATTTGGACTATTGTTGCACAAATATTGGTTATTGTTGGTAATTATATAATTAGTAAGTTGTTTGTTTTTAAGAAGTGATGGCTTCTTTTTTTAGTTTTTTTGCAAAAATAGTTTTCATAAGTAGGATATGTGATATAATGTAATTGGGAGGTTAGGTAAGTTGACATTAGAAGAAATTAAGGAAATGAAAGCTTTGTTACGTAATAAAAGGCAAATATTACAAGATAAGTATAGATATTATAATGATTTTAATTTTACAGATAGTTTAGGTGAAGCAATATCATTTTTAATAAACAAGTTTGAGAATAAAGATTGTGTTTGTGCCAAAATCATTTGTGAAGTTCCCGAACATCATGAAGATGTTAATAGATTTTTTTTAGGTGAAAATCATACAGTTTCTAAACATTATTCTAAAAAGCATTATGCTTTTGTTGTCGTTTACGAAAAAGATAATATTCATGATTTTGATAATCTTACATTTGAGACATTTAAAGATATGGAAGAATTACTTTTTTCGTCATCTATCTTTTTATCGCAATATCTTGGAGTAATTGATGTAAAAATGTTAGAACTGGCTTTTCCATATTTACAACATTTTTTCTACATTTTGAATGTTTGGAGAATTAAAACAGGAAGAGTTACTTTAGATGATGATATTATACATAATGCTTTAATGACCGTTATAAATGAAGATTTAGTCTCTAAAGATTACATGCAAAGGATTTAACAAGATTAATTTCTTGTTTTTTTATGTAGTGTTCGCTTGTTTTTAGATATAAGAAATGATAGAATAAAGATGCTTTACAAACAAATATTTTAGTTAACACACATGTTTTAGGCTTATAATAATCATAATAAATGATAAAAATAATAGAATGGTTATTTAAGTTTATATTTTAAAGGAGATGGGTCTATGTTTGAATTAGTTTCACCTTATAAACCGAGTGGGGATCAACCAGAGGCTATAGAAAAATTAGTTAAAGGAATTAAAGATGGAAAAAAAGAACAAGTATTATTAGGGGCTACCGGTACAGGCAAAACTTTTACAGTTGCTAATGTAATTAAGAATGTTAATAAACCTACTTTGGTTTTAGCTCATAATAAAACACTTGCTGGACAACTTTATGCTGAATTAAAAGAGTTATTTCCAAATAATCACGTTTGTTTCTTCATTTCCTATTATGATTATTACCAACCGGAAGCTTACGTGCCATCAAGTGATACCTATATTGAAAAAGATGCGTCTATTAATGATGAGATTGATGAGTTAAGGCATTATGCAACTAGTTCTTTAATTAGTTATCAAGATGTTATTGTAGTAGCAAGTGTTTCTTGTATATATGGTATTGGAGAAAAAGAAGAGTATGAAAAATCAATGCTTATTTTAAGTGTTGGACAAAATATTAAAAGGAATGATATTATAAACCGTTTGGTTGATATGACTTATGAAAGAAATGATCTAGATTTTCATAGAGGTACTTTTCGAAGTCGGGGTGATATTATTGATGTTATACCTGCAAATGAACATGAACATGGTATTCGAATAGAACTTTTTGGAAATGAAATTGAAAGAATTTCTACTTTTGATCCCCTAACGGGTGTCATTGTTAGCGATAAAAAAACAATTACGATTTCCCCTGCTAGTCATTTCGTTACCAGTCCTGAAAAGTTAGAAGAAGCTATTAAAAGAATAGAACAAGAATTAGATGAAAGATTAAAAGAGTTAAAAGAGCAAGGAAAGCTATTAGAAGAACAAAGATTACGGGAAAGAACGAATTATGATATTGAAATGCTTAAAGAAACTGGTTTTTGTAATGGAGTGGAAAATTATTCTAGACATCTTGCGCTACGTGGTCCTGGGGAGACTCCTACCTGTTTGATTGATTTCTTTCCAAAAGATTTCTTGCTTGTAGTAGATGAATCTCATGTAACATTACCGCAAGTTAGAGGAATGTATAATGGAGATAGAATGCGGAAACAAACTTTGGTAGATTATGGTTTTCGTCTTCCTAGTGCTCTAGATAATAGGCCTCTAAATTTCCAAGAATTTGAAAGTAAAATTAATCAAGCTATTTATGTTAGTGCTACACCTGGTGATTATGAACTTGAACATACACATGGGGAATATGTGGAACAAATTATTCGTCCGACTGGTTTACTTGATCCAACTATAGAAGTTAAACCTACAGAGGGACAAATTGATGATATAATTAATCAAATCAAGATGCGGATTGCTAATAATGAGAGAGTATTAATCACTACTTTAACTATCCGTATGAGTGAAGAATTAACTAATTATTTGAAAGAAATGGGTATTAAAGTTGCTTATTTGCATAGTGAAATTAAATCTTTAGAAAGACTTAAGATTATTAGAGAGTTAAGACTTGGTGTTTATGATTGTATTGTAGGTATTAACCTTTTAAGAGAAGGTTTGGATATTCCGGAAGTTAGTCTTATTTGTATATTAGATGCTGATAAACAAGGTTTCTTAAGAAGTGAGAGAAGTCTTATTCAAACTATTGGTCGAGCTGCTAGAAATCAAAATGGTCATGTTATTATGTATGCAGATAGTATGAGTGAAGCTATGGATAAAGCTATTCAAGAGACTGCTAGACGTAGAGAAATACAAGAAGCTTATAATAAAGAGCATCATATTATTCCGAAAACTATTGTTAAAGATATTAAAGAAGTTGTATCTAATGAGATTGAAAATAAAGCTAAAAAGACAAAAATGAGTAAGAAAGAGAAAGAAAATATTTTAGCTACATTAGAAGAAGAAATGAAAGAAGCAGCTCGTAATTTGGATTTTGAGCGAGCTATGGAACTTCGTGATATATTACTTGAAATGAAAAGTAACTAGCATAAAACTAGTTATTTTTTGTTTATAAAGAAGTGATTGAAAATGAAAGCTATTGGCTTATTAAAGATGCGACAACCAATATTAAATATTATGAATAATACTCCTTTTAGATAAAACATCTTTAACATTATCTTCATAAATATAAATTTTAATTTCAGTTTTAAAAGAGCTTTTTGATATATCCTATTATTTTTCTTACTTATCGCTTTAGCACACATTTTTCCAGTGTAAAGTCCGTATCTTAAACCAGATAAAGTTAGAGGATCACAAGCTCCAACTGCATCACCAACATAATAAATATTTTTATTTATTATACTTTTTCTTATTCCTATGGGGGTATACGCTCCTTTTAGATTTTTAATATTCCCCTTTATATTTAATTGTTTTAAATATTCTTTAAAAATTTTATGATAATTTAGGTGGGGATTATAAACATCTGTTAGGCCAATATTAGTAACTCCTTTATAGGTACTTTCCCAGCCATAACCATGAGGTGTAATACCAAAGTGGATTTCAATACTGTCTTTTCTATTTGTTTTTTCAATTAATTGCATCGCTATATTTTTCTTTTTATTTTTTTGATATTTACTTCCATAACCAGTTGTCCCATCAGCAAAAACAAGATAATTATAAGTATATGTATCTTCTTTGTTTGTTTTAATCCAGTTTTTATGTATATTATGGCGAATAATATGGGTATTTTCTAATATTACAATTCCTTTTTTCTTGGCTAATTCATAAAAAGCATTATCTAGTTCTAGTCTATCGATATTTTTGTTAGTAAATAAAAATTTATTAACAATTTTTTGCTTTTCTTGGTATTTATAGCATATTTGGAAATCTTTGATTAAACTATAATGACATTTATTTACGTTCAATCCTAAAGCTTCATATTCTTTTTTGGTTTTATTTGTAATATATCCAGCACAACACTTGTATCTTGGAAATCTTTTTTGCTCTATTACCAAAATATCTTTTATGCCATTTTTTAAAAGATTTAAGGCTGCTCCTAAACCTGATGGCCCAGCACCAATAATTATTACTTCATAGTGTTTGTTCATATAAATACACCTTGCTTTATATTATATCATCGATATTTCCTTTCAATTAAAAAAACATATATGACTTTACACATATGTTTTATCTAAATTTTCATATAACACTTTTCTTTTATGAATTTCTTGATTCTTTTTTCGTCTTTTTCTTCATAATATGTAATCAGTAAATTTTTGAACTCATCTGTTAATTCTGCTGGTATTACTATAATTCCTTTTCCTTTAGAAATTAAATAATGGTTACTAAATAATACAGATGTTCTTTTATTACCATCAATAAATATTTGCTTTTTCATTACATATAATAAAAGTTCTGTTGCTCTATCGACATCATTCATTTCTTGATCAAAAATATTTTTCAAATCTTCTTTAATAATACTTTCAATTGGTAGAGGTGGTTGCCATTTAGTCCCTCCGATTGTTACAGGAACACTTCTTAAACTTCCGGCAGAATAGTAAAATCCTTCTTCAATTAATTTGTTTATTTCACATAATAAGGCAAAATCTGTAGGACTTAAAATCACATTTTTATTTAATATAAATTCCCAAGCGTGTTTTAGATTTACTATTTTCATGATATCGTCTGATGTCATATTATTTACTTTACCACCTTCTATTATACTTTCCGTATCAGCATAAGTAGTTGCAACTCCTTCTAATATGGCTTGTTTATAAATGGTATCCACCATATGTCTTTTAGCAAAATCAATATTTCTTTCTACTTCTTTATCTAATTCTTCTTCCGTATAATTTAACTCTTTTAATCTTTTATTTATATTTTTTATGTCTTTTTTTAATTCTTTTGCTCTTACATTATTTTTTAATATTAAATTATATAGTTCATCTTGGTATTCTCCTAAATATTTGGTTAACAATCTTCCTTCTTCGCGATAATGGATATATAGATACTTATTATAATTGTTTTCTCTTATTTCTGTTGAGCCATATGTAAGAGTTGATAATTCGTGTAGTAGTGCTTCCCTTTTTTGCAATAGAAACATGATTTCAGTTTTTTCTGACATAATTCCTCCTTATAAATATGTGAAACATTTTAGTTAAAATATTATATTTTTATTTCACAATTATATTATAACACAAAGTACAAAAAATGTGAAACATTTTTGGCTTTATTTATACGTTTTGTTTCACATTTGTTTTTATCCAATTATTTTAAAAAGCCTTTAATAATAACTTCTTCAGCTTCTTGTTCATTTAGTCCTAAAGTCATTAATTTATTTAATTGTTCGCCAGCTATTTTACCGATTGCAGCTTCATGTATTAAATTAGCATCAATATTTTTAGCATATATCTCGGGTATGGCTTTAACTTTACCTTCATCTTTAATAATGGCATCACATTCCACATGAGCATAACATTTAGTATTACCGGTAATATTTGAGGTGAATTCTTGAGTAGATGAGCCTTCGGCAACACTTCTACTTGTTACATGTACACTTGCATTTTCGCCATTTAAATCTACTATAAATTCTGTTTTGGCAGTCTGTTTACCTGTCGTAAGAATTTTTTCGGATATTTCTAAAGTAGTGTTGGCATCAAGAGTAGCTTTTGTAATTCGAATAGTATCATCTACTCCTTTTATTTGGACACTATCCATGTTCATAGATGAGCCTTTTTTCATATATATTTCAGTTGTGGGATTAAGAATTTTTTTACCCTTACCTTTTCCTTCACCATAATGCTTTTCCACATATTTTACTTTAGCATTTTCTTCTAAATAGAAACGATGGATACCATCATGTTCGGAATTTTTGTGTAAATCATTGTGAATACCACAACCAGCCATAATAATAACATTAGCATTGGCTCCAATATGAAAATCATTATAAACTACATCAGTTAAACCACTTTCAGTAATAATAACTGGTATATGAACAATACCAAAAAGAGTATTTTCTTTGACATAAATATCAAGACCACTTTTATCTTCTTTAGTTACAATATCAATATAAGAATTCACTTTTCTTTTGATACTTTCCCCATTTTTACGAATGTTATAAACTTCAGTTTTTTCATCTAGAGTTTCATTAATTTCTTTTAATAAATTTTTATCGACATTATTCATGATAACCTCCAGCATTACAATCAGAATTTAACATGCCCTTTAGCATAGTAGCTTTTGTTCCGATTTCTTTAATTGTTCCAGCTTCTAAAAGAATTATAGCATCGGCGATGGACAAAATACGTTCTTGATGGGATATTACAATGGTTGTTCCTTTGGCTTTAGTTCCTAATTCTTTAAATATGCCGGTTAAATATTTAAAACTCCATAGATCAATTCCTGCTTCTGGTTCATCAAAAATAGAAACATCAGGGCATCTAGCAATAATGGTTGCTATTTCAATTCTTTTTAATTCACCACCAGATAAACTATTATTTAATTCTCTATCAATATATTCTTTGGCACATAAGCCTACTTTGGATAAAATATTACAAGCGTCTTTTTTGGTTACTTCTTTATTCATAGCTAGACGGAGAAGATCATAAACAGTTAACCCTTTAAAAGTTATGGGAGTTTGAAAAGCAAAACCAATCCCTAATTTAGCCCGCTTATCGACACTTAAATTTGTGATGTCTTTACCATTATAATAAATGGTTCCACTATCAGGGGTAATTAGCCCCATAATTATTTTAGCAAGTGTGGATTTACCACTGCCATTGGGTCCGGTTATGCAATAAAATTTATTATCTTCTAATATTAAATTTATATCTTTTAAAATAACTTTATTATCTCTTTTGAAATTTATATTCTTTAATTCTAACATTGTTTCCTCCTATCCTAAAGCTACATCTAAAATCATCATTAAAACAAAACCAAATGCAACTCCTATAACAGTTAAATTGGAATGATTCCCCTCCTTAGCATCCGGTATTAATTCTTCTATTACAACGTATATCATGGCTCCAGCTGCAAAAGCTAGAAAGTATGGTAGAATTGGTGTAATCATAGTTGCTAGTAAAATGGTTATGATAGCACCAATTGGTTCTACTATACCAGATAAAACACCATAAAAGAAAGCTTTATTTTTACTTTTTCCCTCTGCTTTTAGAGGCATAGATATAATGGCTCCTTCGGGAAAATTTTGGATAGCTATACCTATACTTAGAGCAAGAGCTCCTGTTAAACTAACTGTAATATTTTGAGACAAAGTACTGGCAAAAACAATACCAACTGCCATTCCTTCTGGGATATTATGAAGAGTAACCGCCAGAACTAGTTTGGCTATCTTTGATAAATTGCTTTTAGGTCCTTCTGCTGTTTGAGCATCTTTATGTAAATGAGGAATTATATAATCTAACATTAATAAAAATAGTACTCCTAATATAAAGCCAATAGACGCTGGTAACCAAGAAATGATTCCTTCACTTAAAGCCATATCCATTGATGGTATTAAAAGCGACCAAACGGAAGCAGCAATCATTACTCCAGATGCAAAGCCAAGGAAAAATTTTTCTAGTTTACTATTTAGTTTATCTTTTAATAAATAAACACAGGCGGCTCCTAGAGTTGTTCCTAAAAAAGGAAGCAATAAGCCAAGAGCTATATTCATAATAATCACTCCATTAACCTCACGTTAATTATATAATTACCATTTATGATTGTCAAGAATATCGATTTTAGTTGGAATTTTTCTTAGTTAGTGATATAATTAGCTAAGTTGATCAAGTGGGAGGTGGAGTTATGAAAACTTATAAAGCTAATTTACCAAAAGGTGTTAAAAAAATGTTTGCTAAGAAAAAGGGAGTTAAAGTTAGACTTATTAATAAAAATTTAAAGAAAAACAAATAGGATTTTAGTTCTTATTTGTTTTTTTTATTAAATCAATAAAATAATTATTTAAATTGTCGTTTCTAGCTAAAATAGGGCCTATAATGGATGTTGCATAAAAGTTTTTGTACATAAACCCTTCTAGCATGGTATGTTTATTTCCTATACCTTCATTTATATTAAAAATAATATTTTTGGTACTGTCAATTAAATATTCTGTATTTTGAAAACCTACAATATGTCCTTTACATAAAGAAGTTGTAGCATCTACATCGTGAACTTCTCTTTTTTTATAATATTTTACATCATATAGATCTAAGAAATCTAATATGCTTATGGCATTTCCTGTTGCTAATAATATTTTATCTTTTTCAATATAATTTAGGAATTCTTCTTTATATGGTAACAGGCGTTTTTTTACATCTTCTAAACATTTAGGGCGGCCACTTCCCACATAGATAAAATCATAGTTATCTAACTCTAATTTTGTATCTTTCTCAATTATTTCTAATTTATATTTGATGTTTCCTTTGTCTAAAGCATACATTAAAGCTTTGATATTTCCCATTTCACCATATAGTGTTAGTTCATAAGGATAAAGACATGCTATGGTTATCATTTTACTCGCCTCCTAGAGTATCTTTAAATGGCTCCATATAATCAAAATTAAGAATGCCATATACTTTTTTAGCTTTACTTTGTTCAATACTTTCTTTGATCTCACTTAAGTTATCTGCAGTAATTATTTTGCTTTCAGGTATACCTGCTAGTAACAAACGTTTCTTGATATTTTCTTTATCAATTCCAACTGCATAAATTTTATTTAAAGATTTGTTATTTAATAATTCAAACTCAACATCATATAACCATGAGACATCAAAATGATTATATCTTCTACTGATTTCTTTCCAACCAATCACAATATCTTTTAAATCTTTATCTAAATACGTTTTGTATACGCAAGCATTATAGGTTGTTGCATTTTCGGCTTTACAGTTTAGAGCTTTATATAATTTACCATCTTTTACAAATTCAATATTTTTATTATGATTATAGCGATTGATGCTTGCTATTACTTTTTGGCTATCTATGCCAATTGCTTTTAAGAAAGTATAGGCTGCTAGAGTGTTATAAGCATGAATAAGCATATCTCCACCAATGCTTAGTATTTGACTATCTATTTTTATTAGGCCTTTATCAAGATCGAGGTTGGTCGCTATGTCTTTGGGTTTTATCCATTTAAAATCACACTTTGGACATTCATATTTTCCTAATGTTTCAAAATTATAATAATCATATTTTAATTTTGCACCACATTTAGGACAGTAGTAAATATTTAAATCTTCAAATAATTGATTTTTATAAGAATATTTATTTTTGTCTACACTATAATAAAGCATTTTATTTGGTAAATCTAATTCGAAATTTCTTAAGTATGGTTCATCCATTGTAATAATTATATTTGTATTACTCGGTAAATTATGTTCTATTTCTTTTAATATGATATCAACATGATATTGTCTTGGGGGTTGATCTTTGGTAATATTGGTAACAATTAAGTAATCGGGCTTTATATCTTGGTATATTTCTTTGACATAACGTTCATCCACCTCTAAAATTAATACATCTTTTTTTATTTTTCCGAGTAAATTACAATTTTTGATGCAGGCTGTAGTAACTCCATATTTTAGATTCGATCCAGCATTATTGAAGCAAATACTGTAGCCATTATCGGTTAAGACGTCTGCGATTAGACTAGAGGTACTTCCTTTGCCGGATGAGCCCGTTATAATTACTTTGGTTTTCGGATATTTTAGTTTACTTAAAATCTTTTTATCCACTTTTAAAGCCATCATACCTGGAAGAGAGCTTCCACGGTGCATTAATTTACCGATAATCACAAAAATTTTGCCTACAAATATGCTTATTATTTTCATAGTTTCACCTTCTTTCTTTATTTTATCATTAATTAGAGCTTTTTTAAATAATAATTTGACATAGTTTGGAATTTATAGTACTATTTATTTATTAAAGATAGGAAGTGTTAATATGTGTGGAATTGTTGGTTATGTTGGTAAAGATAAGGCTTTACCGAAACTTATTACAGGATTAAAAAATTTGGAGTATCGGGGATATGATTCGGCTGGGGTTGCTATACTGGATGGAGAAAAGTTAGATATCGTTAAAAATAAAGGTCGTATTAAGAATTTAGAAGAAATATTAGATTATGATAAATTGGGAGGTAATATTGGTATTGCTCATACTAGATGGGCTACGCATGGAATACCTTCTTTAGAAAATGCTCACCCTCATATGGATAGTAAGCATAATTTTGCCGTTGTGCATAATGGAATAATCGAAAATTATCAAGAATTAAAAGAAAAACTTATTCACTTAGGTTATACTTTTGTTTCTGAGACTGATACAGAAGTTATTCCAATGCTTATGGAATATTATTATGAGATTGAAAAAGATGTTTTTAGAGCTTTTCAGAAAACAACTAGCGATTTAAAAGGGAGTTATGCAATACTTGTTATTAGTCCTCTTTTGCCGAATTCTATTTTAGTTGCTAAAAATAATAGTCCTTTGGTTATTGGAAAAAGTGAAGATGGTATTTTTGCAGCTTCTGATATACCGGCAATTATATCTTATACGAAAGATTTTTATTTTTTAGAAGATGGAGAAAGTGCTTTAATAAATGAAGATATAACTTTTTTTGATAAAAATTTTAAAGAAATTCAAAAGAATTATAAAACAATTGATTGGGAGGTGGATGCTACTAGTAAAAATGGCTATGAAGATTATATGCTAAAAGAAATTCATGAGCAACCTAAAGCATTAGAAGAATCTTTAGCGGGAATAGTTTTAAATAACAAACCCATTCAATTTATGAATTTATCTTTAAATAAAGATTATTTAAAAGAGTTATCTAATATTTATATTGTTGCTTGTGGTACAGCTATGCATGCAGGATTAACTGGGAAATATGCAATAGAAAAATTATGTCGTATTCCTGTAAATGTAGTAGTTGCTAGCGAATTTCGGTATCAAGATCCGATTTTAGATAAACATTCTTTATGTATTTTTATTAGTCAATCTGGAGAGACTGCTGATACTATTGCAGCACTAAAACTAGCTAGAAGCAATGGGGCTAAAACGATTACGGTAACGAATGTTTTTGAATCTTCTATTACTAGAGAAGCAGATTACACTATTTATACACATGCTGGACCTGAAATTGCTGTTGCTTCGACAAAAGCTTATACTTCCCAAGTTGGGGTTTTAATCTCTTTAGCCATTTATATTAAAGAAACTTTAAGTGGAAGTTCAAGTGATACTGATTTACTTAAAAAAGAATTACTAAGTATTCCTAAACTTATGGAAGATATTATGAAAGATACTGAGGCTTATCACATGCTTGCTAAAGAAATGATGCATGTTCATGATTTATATTATATTGGTCGAGGTAATGATTATCATACAGCTATGGAAGGCTCATTAAAGTTAAAAGAAATATCTTATATTCATAGCGAAGCTTATCCGGCTGGTGAACTTAAGCATGGACCTATTGCCTTAATAGATAACGGGACTTATGTAATGGGTATTATCACGGATTCTAAAACTAGTGAAAAGACATGGAGTAATTTAGAAGAAGTTAAATCTAGAGGGGCTAAGATAATACTTGTTACTAATCAAAATATAGAAGAAGACATAGTTATTCGTATTCCTTTAGTTAATCCAATACTTGCTCCATTACTTGCTGTTATTCCATTACAATTTATAGCTTATTATATTGCAAAAGAAAAAGGTTTAGATGTTGATAAACCTCGTAATTTAGCTAAATCAGTTACTGTTGAATAAGGAAAGTTATTTTTCCTTTTTTAATGTAATATATTTTTGATTGCTAGCATTAATATGATTTTTATTAGTGTAGTCTAAGAAATTATTTTCTATCAATGGCTTTATTATTTTTTCTCTAACATAATTTCTTGATTTTATGCCTAAATACTCTTTTATCTCGTTTGTTGATTTTGGCATCATACAATAATCTAGAATTAATTTTTGCTGTCTAGAGACTTGACCACCGACTTGACCACCGACTTGACCACTGACTTGACCACTGACTTGACCACTTGCTTCTAATTTAGAAACTAATTCCTTATTTCGAAAAATCACTTTAAAGCTATCTCTTTCTTCATAAAATTCTGGAGTAGGGAGGCCATACTTTTTCATTTCTCTTTTCATAGTAGGAATACCAGAATGTCTATTTTCAATTACTGATCCTTTTTCTTCTAAAATTTTTACAATTGTGGGATTTCTTGATTCCATAATTGTAGCAGTTCCAAGTTTTTCTAGTTTGTTCGTTCCATATAATGCTCCTGGATTTAATATTTCTATTCTATCATTATACATATAAACAGATATATAAGCATTTTCCGTTTGAGTACTATAATCTCTATGGATAAGAGCATTGGCTATAGCTTCCCTTAACGCTTTCATTGGATATTCTGTCCTATCCACTCTTTTTCCCTCTGAGTTCACAATCACACTCATTTTCATATTTCTTTGTAAAAAGCCCATAGTTTCTTCTAACATTTCTTCTATTGTTCCTTCAATTCTTTTATTATCAATAAATCTTTCGCCATTAATTCCCGTATCTCCTAATTCTAGTCCTGGTATAACTGCACATGCTATAAATAGTTGGGGATAAAAAGCTTGAGGATATTGACCAAATATCATTGTACCAGCCAAAGTCGGGTATATTCGATCATTACTTTTATCCATAATTCCACATATTTTTAAGCATTTTTCATAATTATTCTTGGCAAAATTAGGTTTATCTTTTTTGACTTTATTTATATAACTTTTTAGTTCGTCTTCATTTAGATCTTCAATTGTAGCTCTTTTAGTAGGCCTTGTATCTTCAAAAATATGGTCGTTATAGCTTTGCAAAGCATATATTTCATAATCTGTCATTAATTCGTCTCTCTCACCCACTCTAGTATATGAGCCATTTTTTAAGCCTTTTGGACGATAATAACATGGCTTTTTATTTTGCACTAATTCATCTACTTTTACAGCTAAAATATTTTTACCTTCATATTCCATGGGCAAAATATCCACTCTTATAGCAGGCTCCATTGAATCGCTGCACATTGATGTAATATGTTTTTGTAAATCGTTTAAGTCGTAAACGCCTTCAACATTAAAATCTTTTTCTTCATTAATTCCAAATATTATTATTCCTCCATATTTATTTGAAAAACTTGAAAAAGTATCATAACACTTTTTGGGAAAGCCATAAGCTGCTGCTTTTGCTTCTATTTTATTTGTTTCTGTTTTATATTTTTTTAAATATTTAATTGCCTCTATGACTTCTATTTTTTCCAATTTATCACTTCATTTCTTTTTTTATTTTAAATAAAAATTTGACATTATTATTCCAAAATCTTTTCAATCTTTTGGGTTCTGTTATAATGCGATATAACCATTCTAGATTTAGTTTTATAAAGAGTTTAGGTGCTCTTTTTTTTGTACCACTTAAAACATCAAAAGAACCTCCAACACCAATAAATATACCCTTTTTTGCTTTATTTATATTCTTGGCAATTAGTTTTTCTTGTAGAGGTATTCCTAAGGCTACTAGACATATATCTGGTGATTCTTTTATTATTTCATTCATTATTTTATCTTTATCATCTACATAACCACTCGTTGCACCAAGTAGTTTTATTTTAGGATAATCTTTTTTTATTTTTTCAGTTAATTTTTCTAATACTTCTTCTTTGGCACCAAATAAATAAAGGCTAAGTTCTTGTTCATTTGCAAGTTTAAGCAAGTATTCACAAGTTTCAATACCGGTTATACGTTCCTTTATATCTATACCAATTTTCTTGCAAGCTTTAACAACTGCTATACCATCAGGTACAATTAAGTTGTTTTTATCTAATATTATTTTTTCTAACTCTTTATCCTGAGTACTAATCATGAAAGTTTCAGGATTAGCAGTTACAATAAATTCTTTCTTCCCTTTTTTTAAAGAGTTATTAATTTGTTCATAAAATTCATTTTTTGGTTTTTGATATATTTGAGTCAAATATTTTTTTATAGTAATCCCTCACTTTCTTTAATTTTGAAGTTTTTTTAGTTCTCTGCAGTTCTCTGCAGTTCTCTGCGTTTCTCTGCGTTTCTCTGCAGTTCTCTGCAGTTCTCTGCGTTTCTCTGCAGTTCTCTGCGTTTCTGAGACCAGAAACGCTATGTATTTAACATTTCAAACATATTACTTTTTTATCCATAACGGTTTAGTATCGCTACCAACGTTTTTTAAAAGATTTTCAGGTAAATGCATCATTTTCCCCTTTCTTTATTTTTCTTCTTTTTTTATTAAATCAATTATAGCTTCAGCTTTCTTTGACCAATCATTTTCTTTAGCTTCTTTGTCTAATAGCTGAATGTATTTTTTATCATTTCTTAGTTTCATAGCACTATCAAGATTATCCATAAATTCTTGATGATTTTTGGCAATTAAAACACTTTTGTATTTATGACATTCATTTAAATCGGTAGTTACAATTGGTTTATGAAGAGCCATATATTCAAATATTTTTACGGGACTAGTAGATTTCGTAATATCATTAATTTTAAATGGTATAGTTAATATATCAGCATGTCTAGCATAATTTTTTAGAACATGGTAATCTCTAGGTCCCATGAAATAAATGTTTTTTTCTTCGCCAGTTAACGCTTCATCATAGGCTTCATCGTATTTAATGCCAAATAGTACGATACTGTATTTATCTGTTTTGGCAATCTTTTTTATTAAGTCATAGTCAAACCATTTTGCTAAAGCTCCGTAATACATTATTATCGGTTTCTTTTTATCTAATATTTCTTGAAAAGATGGTTCAAATTCATAGTTTTCATCAAATTTTTCAAAGAAATCATAATCAACTCCATTCGTAGAAAAGGCCATATTAATATTGCCGCGATGTTGTATTACATCTTCTTTTAAAAGATCTGCAGTCACTACAATATATACATCTTTATTAGACATAGCAAATTCATATTTATCTATAATATTTTCTGGAATATTTTTCGTGCCTGCTAATTCTGGTGATAGGTGATCAATATATTCATAAATAAAACCATAGCCATTGTTCATGTAATTTTTTATATTTTCAACTGATAATTTCCAATCTGTAGAATAAAGTTCTATATATTTAGGTTTATTTATTTTGGCTAATTCTGCTGTTAATATTTTATTTAAGGCTATATTATTGAAGTTAATTAAATAAATATTGTTACTATGTTTTTTTAGAGTTTTTACTTTATCGGTCATGGTTGTTACTTCATAGAAAACTAAGCATTTATTTTTAGCTAAATTGTTGGCTATATGTTGAGGTCTTTGAAATAAGGGTACATTATAGCCAAAACTAGAACGCCATAATATAATTCGATCATATTTATTATTTTTTAAAATATTTCTAATCTCTTCATGATATTTCTTTTTATGAAACATTACTTTGAAACTTATTTTGTCCATATAATTAGCTTTTATATAGGCATATAATTTTTTACAGAAACCTATAAAGCCATATTTTTTATAGACATTTACTAATTTTGATACTTTTTCTTTCATATATCCTCCATTAAACTTAAATTAATAGTATCATTATTGCAAGAAAAAAGCAAGCATATAGCTTGATTCTTCAGGATAAAAGTACGAAAAAAAGTGTTGACATCAAAATAACTAAGAAGCAACCTAAAAGAAAACAATTTAAAAAGAA
>CALVQM010000024.1 GCA_944358125.1 uncultured Bacilli bacterium | reverse complement strand
GGGATTAATAGGAATATTAAAAAATTTATTTAAAAGACCTAGACCAAATATAAATAGATTAGTAGATGAAAAAGGTTTTAGTTATCCATCCGGCCATACTATGACAGCTACTTGTTTTTACAGCTTTATAATCTTTCTAATTATAATAAGTCCTCTAATGTTAACTGTAAAAATAGTGTTAATTGCTTTATTATGTATCCTAATGCTATTAGTAGGTTATACAAGAGTATATTTAGGCGTTCATTATTTAAGTGATGTTATAGGTGCCTATCTTTTTGGAACAAGTTACAGTCTACTATACATTTTCTTTACTTATTTTATTTTAAATTTAATTTAAATTTTCGAAATTAAATTTGTTGTGATATAATTAAGTTACGAAAAAGGAGTGGTAGTATGAAGAAAAAAAAGGGGAAAATAATGCCATTTTTCAAATTTTTAGCAATTGCTATGGCTTTAATAACCATTATAACTTTATGTTTATTTAAATTTATAGATATTTTACCAGGAGAGTATTTTATTGTTTTATGTATCTTATTGATATTAATTGATGTTGGCCTTTCTCTTCTAATTTTAACTAGAAAAGGAGTTAAACGAAGGGCTGTAGGCTCAGTACTTTCTATAATTTATATAATTTTTTTAATACTAGCTATTATATATGAATTAAATACGATTGGTTTCTTAAAAAAGATAGGATTTACCGATTATAAAACCGAAAATTATAGTGTTCTAGTTTTAAAAGATAGCAATTATGAAGAAATAGAAGATTTAGATGGAGAATCTATTGGCAGTTTAGAATTTAGTACGGATGGCCTAGAAAAGGCTAAAGCCAAAATTGAAAAAGAAATTACCCCTGAATTTATTACTACTGATAATATAACAACCTTAAAAGATGATTTTTTAGCTGAAGAATACGCGGGAATGTTAATTGAAGATAGTATGCTTTCTATGGTTAATGAAAGTGATGGCGAATTTTGTGAGAGTTATCGTGTTATATATGAATTCTCTGTAGATGTAGAAACAGAGAATATTGCTGAGGAAGTAAATATAACAGAAGAATCATTTAATATATTTATTTCTGGAATTGACACTTATGGTTCTATTAGTAGTGTAGCTCGTAGTGATGTGAATATGGTAATTACGGTTAATCCAAATACTCACAAAATATTAATCACTTCTATTCCAAGAGACTATTATGTAACACTAGCGGGTAAAAATGCCAAAGATAAATTAACTCATGCGGGAATCTATGGTATTGAAACAAGCGTCGGAACAATTGAAAATTTATTAGATATTAAAATCAATTATTACATCAAAGTTAACTTTACATCTTTATTAGATATAGTAGAAGCTTTAGGTGGTGTAAATGTTTATTCAGAATACTCTTTTACTAGTAAAGATGGATATTATTATCAAAAAGGTTATAACAATGTGGATGGCAAGAAAGCTTTATCTTTCGTAAGAGAGCGGGGGGCTTTCACAGAAGGAGATCGAGTACGTGTTAAAAATCAAGCAGCCATGATTGAAGCCTTAATTAATAAAGCTATAAGTCCTTCTATAATAGTTAAATACACAAGTTTACTAAATGCTTTAGATGGTTCATTTGTAACTAACATCCCAACCAAAGATATAACCGATTTTATCAAAAAGCAAATTGATGAAATGCCAGAATGGGAATTTGAAAATATTAGTTTAGATGGTTCAAACGGTTATGATTATACATATTCATATGGAGGAACAAAACTATATGTTATGATTCCGGATAATGAAACCGTAATTAATGCTACTAACAAAATTAATGAAGTATTAAAAGAAGAATAAGGAAGCTAGCGAAAATCTAGCTTTTTTTGCAACAAATAATATTGCCCATAACCTAAAATCGTGATAAAATATGACTAATGATTTTAGGAGGGTATTAAAAATATTATGAATATAACTAATGAACAACTAGATAAAATAAAAGAAATTTTGAGTGGATATGACATTTATCAAGAATATTTCCATCATGTAGCTACCATCGATTGTGATTTTAAAGTATTTGCTAATAAAGAAGTAGAATGCTTGTATTACTTATTTGTCGATATTTTTGATAAATTTCCAAAAGAGCGCTTTGGTAAATTTGAGCTCAAAGGTAAATTTATAAACATAGATCATATTGACTCATATAAAAAAGAAATGAGTGGTAAAAGAATATTGTTAGTCGCAGATTTTATTACAGATATAGATGAAATACGTAAAGATATTCAAGCATTAAAAAATATATCTTCCAAAGTAACTACTTGGTGTATGCTTTATGATGTGGTTAAATTAAAAGATAATGACAAAGATGTAAAAGACAATCTAAGTCATGTTATATATAGTACTACGTGGTGGATAAGACAACCTGCTCAAAGAGTTAGTGATACATTAAATTATTTAAATATTAGAATGAATTATAATGGTATAAAAATAGATACTGATAAAGATATAAAAAGTTTATTAGGAAAGAATGCCTACTGTTTAAAAAAAGACTATCGAATACCTAACTATGATTCTAGTAAATTATTTGTAAGTTTTTATGATAAAGATAATATTTTAAAAGAGAATGGAATAACTTTCTTTATCCGCTTTTATCAAAATATAGATGGAGTTACCATAATTCCTGAATTAATTATTCCTAATATTGATCAAGAAAATATTGTAAGTTATTGCCACAATCTTTTATCAAAGTTTAATTTACCTATTAAAAGCAATGATCCCGATCAATGTTACAAAGATACTATTAATCAATTAAAATATTTTTTACTAGAAGATTATTTAAGAAATGCTCAATCTAAAGATCACATCAATATTGAAGATAAATATTCAAACTTTGATATAAAAAGCTACATATATAGAAAGATGCGTAACAATGATAATTATGTAGATTTACATTCGTTAATTAAAGAAATAGCCCAAAATCCTGCTATTGATGAACAAGATGTAATCCTTCAACTAATTATGCTTTTAGATGAAAATAAAATATTATTAAAAGATAAAGATATAAGTTATGGTACCAAGATAAAAAAGACAGCAATATTTTATCGGCTTATTTACGAATTATGTCCTAATACTACATGTTTTTTCTATTATAGTGATGGTGATAGAGGATTTTTAGAATATTGTGCTAGGTATATGCTTGAGTATTTTAAAGACCCTGAATATTTAAATTTTTACATAAATTTGTCTGATGACCAGCAAGAACTAATAAATGACTGTGTATCACTACCTTATGATTATTTCATAGACAAATTAAATGTTGATTTTAATCAGCTACAAATGTATCATAAATTAATAAATAAGAAATATAAGGATGATTTAGGTCAAATACGACAACTAAAAAATAGCACGTTATTTTAGTAATATGCTATTTTTTATTTAAAATATTAATAATTATACAAACGATACAACGTAATAGACGGTTTATTAAAAAGCCTAAAACTAAAGTTTTCAGTACCAATACCATTAGAAATATATAACTGCATACCATCCACTTTATAATAATCATTTAAATAAGTGCGAGCCCCATCTTTTTTTATAATACCACCTATAAATGGTATTTTTATTTGCCCTCCTAAGGAATGTCCTGCAAAAACGATATTACTATTTGGCAAATCTTGAACCATATCAGGCTGATGCATAATAGTAATAGTAAAATAATCATTATCATACAAACTTTGAATATCACTAGTACTTGTTAATCCCACAAAATTAATTGGTTCTAAAGCATTATCATAAACAAGTTTCGAAGTATTATCTAAAATAGTAAAACCACTATCATTCATAATTAAGTGATAAGTATCAATATATTGTTGGTCATAATCTCCAATAACCGCAAATTTAAATAATCTTGCTTGTAACTTACTTAAATAATCACTCATAAGTTTAATATCTTCATCACTTATCTTATCATTATCAAATAAATCTCCTGTAAATATTAGGATATCAGGATTAAGTTCATTAATAGATTGAACTAACTTTTCCATATCATCTTGATCTGTTGTTCTACCATAATGAATATCCGAAAAATGCACAATTTTAAGCCCATTATAAGCTTCATTCATAGCTTCATCAACTATAGCTTCTTCATTTACGACTAACCCTTTTGTATTAATATATCTGGCATAAAGAAACAAAAGAAAAAAAATGATAATAATCAAAAAAAGTATTTTAACTATTCTTCTAGGTTTAATTTTAACATTTTTTTCCATAGGCATCACCCGATAATTAAAAGTAAGATAACACACATTCCATTATGGAACATATGTGCTAAATAAGAAGTATAAATATTATCTGTTTCATAAAAAGCTTTAGCAAAGAAAAATCCTAAAGTACTATAGGGAATTAAATAAAGTAATTCTAAAAAATCTTTTGTCGTAATAAAGCTAGATATATGAGCCGAACCAAAAAGTAGGGCTGTTACTAAAGCAAAAGTATACCATTTTGAAAAAGCACTTTTAAAACTAGCTCGAAATGTTATTTCTTCAACTAAAGGCCCCAAAAATACCATGGAAATGAAACTACTTACTGGATAATTTCCAAGAAGTGTTCTATTAGCTTCTTCATTACTAGCTATTCCTCCAGCTATACTAGAAATAATTATATTAGCAATAAACATAGCACCCAGTCCAATAATCCAATTTTTTAAAGCAACACCAACATATTCTTTCTTAAAATTTTTAAAATCATGAATAAGTCTTTTATGATATATACCCCCAATTATTAGTAGTAATATAACATAAGTTAAAACTTGAAATAAGCTAGCTACAAATATATTATCACTTAATATATAGTTTCGAAACAAATAAGAACAAAATAAACTCACTATAAAATAAAGAATAATCGTTCCTATTCCCTTTAAAACTCCCAAAACTTTATTTTCTAATATATCAATCATAATATCACTCTTTTTCTAGAATAAATATAACACAAAACTAGTCTACTATACAACAATTTTAAAACTAATTTGACAAAATACTTATGTCCTTATTGATATTTTCTTAAAAATTAGTTATAATAAAATAGAGAAAGTAAAAGGAGGAATTTATTCATGAAAGAAGCAACTGGAGAATTAAATATGACAGTTGTTACTGTAGTTGCAATTGCCGCAGTAGCAGCATTCTTCTATGCCTTTGTTTGGCCAGGTATTCAAAGATCAATTGAAGCCAGTACTTATTGCTCTATGGCAACAGGCTGTGATAAAGAATATAAGAATTGTAGTTACACAGATGAAGATGGTGGAAAACACAATGATTTAGACTGCTCTAGTTATTACAAAGATTTATTAAAAAATGATTCAGCAGAATAATTTTTAAAATGGAGGTAGAAAAAAATGAAAGAAGCCACAGGTGAGCTCAATTTAACCGTAATAATTGTAATTATAGTGGCTTTATTGTCCATTTTTTTCTTTGCCATCATTTGGCCCTCTATTCAAAATAATTTTAATGAAAATACTCGTTGTGATGAAGCAATTTGCCCATGCCCGGGAAGAGATAGTGATGGTAATTGTGTAATTCCAGATGACGGTATGGTAACATGTACATACCGTGACAGTAATGGAACTGAACATGATATTACATGCGCTTGGAAAGGTTAATTGAGGTGATATAAAAAATGAAAGAAGCATTTGGTGGCGTATCTTTATTTAATATTGTTATTGTCTTTGTTTTGCTTTTTGCTGGTTATATCAGTTTATCAATTAACTATTCTAAGGCATATAATGTTAAAAATGAAATCTTAAATATTATAAGAAATCAAGGTGGCATTTGTACATCTTCTCAAGCAAGTAGTACTAATAATTGTTATAATTTTTCAGAACAAATAACCGACTATTTTGCAGAAGCTAGTTATCGCAGTACAGGAAGTTGCGAAGAAGGCTGGGTAGGTTATGATAGAAACGGATTAGTAAATAACAACAATCCAACATTTTGTGTTAAGGGAATACGGGCTAATTCCAATTCAGAATTACCTAATGCTCTTTATTATCAAGTGAAGGTATTTTACCAATTAGATTTACCGGTAGTAAGTAAACTATTTGAATTTAGTATATATGGAGAAACAGCAAGAGTATATGATCCGAATGAGTGTAGTGTAAACCCATCACAATATCCATGGTGCATTGGTTAGTGGGGTGAAAGTATGAGACAAACAATTGGTGGAACATGGCTACTACAATTAATGATTGTATTTATCATTTTATTTGTGGGATTCATTATTTTAACTTTAAATTATTCTAAAACTGTAACTTTAAAAAATGAGTTAATTGATATGTTCGAAAAATATGAAGGCATAAATAGTCAATCTATTGAATTAGTAAATAATTATCTTAAATATAACACTTATGATATACTAGGATCGTGTGCATCAGACGGTGAATCTACAACAGGTATTTATGGTTCAAAAGATCTTAACAGCAATGAATTAGAAGCAGTAAAAATTAATGAAACTTATTATTATTGTGTAAAAAAATATGATGGAGCTAATACTTCGAATTACTATCAAATAACAATTTTTTATAAATTTAACTTGCCGGTATTTGGAGATAGAGCTAGATTCCCAATCAAAGGAAGTACCAGTAACTTTCAATCTCATGATGAAGAAAAATACGAAAAAAGTATAGGCGATTATTAGAAAGAAGGAAATAAAATGAATGTTATTGTTTCAAATAAATATCAAAATATGTTAGCAACTCTAGATATAGATGTTATTAAAAGTATTAATGGTGAATTTGAAGTAGAAGAACTAGCTAATATTTTTACCAACTTTTATTTTAATAAAATGATCATTGATGTTACCGCTATAAAAGGCTATCAAAACATCAAAAATATTCAAAAATTATCTGTAAATTTTGATCCTAATAAATTGATATTACTATTAGATGATTCAGCTATGGTTAACAGTGGACGGTACTTATCAAGTCTTGTATCTATGGGTATTTATAATTTTACTAGAAATATAAATGCTGTAAAATTCTTAATTGATAATCCCAACTCTTATAAAGATGTTGCCCAATATCATAATTTAAATGGCAATAGTGAAGATGATGATACAAGCGGACTAGAATACGACTCATTTACCGGAACCGGAAGTGGCGGACTTCGAATTGTTGGATTTAGAAATGTTACTTCTCATGCTGGAGCCACCACTTTAGTATACATGCTAAAAAAACATCTAGAAGTAGCCTACAATGTAGTAGCTATTGAAGTAGATAAAGAAGATTTTCTATATTTAAATGATAAAAGTCTTAAATCAACAACAACCCTAGATCTAGCTTTTAACATTGCTAACAATCCTGATGCCGAAGTAATATTAGTAGATTTAAATGACTCTACCCAAGGCAATCTTTGTAATGAAATCATTTATTTAATTGAACCAGGATTAATTAAATTAAATAAACTAATTCGTAAAGATCGAGCTGCTTTTGAAAAACTTAAAGACAAAAAAATTGTTTTAAATAAAAGTGTATTAACTAATAAAGATATTAATGACTTTGAAAATGAATCGAATAGCAAAGTTTTCTTTAATATTCCTTATTTAGATGATAAAAAAGAACATGAACCTATCCTCGATGACTTTTTAGTAGCCCTTGGTTTTTCTAGGCTAAATAGTAGTAATTCCGGAAAAGCTAAATTATTTAACATTTTTAAATAGTTACTTAACAAAGTAGATATTTTTTAGGTTTTAAAAAGCTAACTTTACTGATATAATAGTAAGTAAGTGGTGAAATATATGAAAAGAACAAGTTTAATAATATTAGTAATTGCTCTTATTGGCATTACAACCCTTACAGTATATACTTTAGCTAATCAAGAAATCAAAGGAACGCAGGAAATTAAAAAAATAAAAAGCATAGAAAAAGCTTCTAGTAATTTAACTGAAAATGAATTAAATGAAATATACAATGTTGAATTAAATGGCAAAAGACATCGCCTAAAAAGTAATTATCGAGTTGTTTTAGAAGAAGAGTATGCCAAAATCACTCTAACTTTATATTTAGATGGCTTTGAAATACTTACCAAAGATATAATAACTAATCTTGATTTAAAAGAAATCGAAAAGAATTTCCAAGAGCAAATAAACAATTTTGAAACTATATCCGAAGAAAATATAAAAATTATTAAAACTGACGAAGATTATTTAGCCATAAGTATTACTTCAAAAATGGAATCATTAAAAGAAGAATATTTTATATGGACTTCAAATGGCGATAATTTATTAAAAAATATCCTAATTTATGACGAAAAAACTACTTATGTTAGTACTACTGACGAACCATTAACTATTTTCTATGATGATGAAAAAGAAATCATGGCCAAAATAGAAGATAATGAGCTATATGCAATAAAAAGATCCGACAAAGATGATATGGTTGTTTTAGAAGAAAAACTCTACACTTTTAAAAAGGGTAAAGTCCATGAAAAGCATCTTAATACCTATGAAAATATTACACTTGCAGAAAAAAATGAAAAATAAAAAAAGCCCCAACGGGCTAATAGACATAAAAAAACATTTATTGTTTGAATTAGTAGAATTTGATATTAGTTAAGTAAAGGAAGTATATCAAAGAATGGAAAAGAATATTCAAACAAACTAAATGTTCGAGAAAGTATGTTACAACAAAAAAAGTTGTTTGTCAAGAAAAAGTTGCATAAAATTTGCAATTTTTTTAATTTTTTTTGATATTAAGCAAAACTCCTAAAAACATAAAGTAAACAATTATATTAGTTCCTCCATAGCTAACAAAGGGGAGGGGAAGCCCAATAATGGGAAATAAACCTAAATTCATTCCTATATTTTGTACTTGAGCAAAAATAAACATCATTAAAAATCCTGCGATAAACATTTTATATTTTCTTCCTTTTGTTTTCTCTAAATGGAATAAAAAATAGAAATCTAATATATAAAAGCATAGCAATATCAAAATAAAACTAAATATTCCTAAATTACTAATAGATAGAGCAATAATAAAGTCAGTTGGAGCTTCCGGAATATAAACACCACCACTTCCTCTAAATAAGAAAGATGTCCCAATTGATATTAAAGCTCGATTTAACTGAAAAGAATCATTATTAACAAACGTCATAATTCTATCTACCCGGTAAAAGAAAGAAGTACCAATGAGTTTTATTAATAAATCTTGATTAAAATAATAAAGATAAATAAAACTTCCTCCCAATATAGCTAGCACAATTCCTAAAATAATATACCATTTAACATTAATTTTATATACTAAAATAATTCCTAATAGTAATATAAGATAAATCATTATTGCACCCGTATCTGGTTCTAAAAAAACAAGTAATGAAGGTATTAAAGTAATTACTATTGCTTTTATAATAACCCTAAATTCTTCTTTCATTCCATACGTTCTCTCTTTTGAAAGAACTTCACTTAAATATAAAGCTAAACTAAATTTCATAAGTTCACTAGGTTGAAATGAAAATAATTTAAAATCAAACCAAGCTTGAGAACCATTAATCGTTTTACCCCAAAATAAAACCAAAATTAAAAGTAACACATTTATAAAATACAAATATTTACTATATTTAAATAGTATTTTCGGTTTTATAATCGAAAAAATAAAGATTACAAAAAATCCAAGCCCAAACCATAAAGCTTGTTTAAAAAGATAACTCTGGTACCCACTATTATTAAGACCAGCATAATACATATTAATTAATGATATACCAAGTAAAATAAATAAGGGCCCAAATAAAAAGAGTTTATCAATAAATACTTTCTTTTTCATATTATTATTATGTTTCAAAAAGAAGTTTTTATCATAAAATGTAATAGAGGTGTTCTAAAAATGAAAAAAGATTTACCAAAAGTATATGCCAATCCCATAGATAAAGACATTCGCAACAATGATAATATCTTTTATGGCAAAAATGAAGAGTTAAAATTAGATCGTAATATTAACGTCTACGAAAAAATAAATCAAATTTTTGCTTCTCCTCATCATGTGTATAAAAGTAATGTTTTAGTGAAAACTAAAAAGGGTGAAATAAAGACAACTATTGTTGGAAAAACCGGTAATTTCTTATTAACATTAAATGGCGAAAAAATAAATATGTTAGATATTTTGGATATAACAAGACTCTAAAAGCCTATCTCTAATTTGACAAACCGGACAGTTTATGGTAGAATGTAACTCACTTCGATGCAAATGGGAGGAAGTAAAAAAATGAAAAATTTATGTATTAAAATGGCTTTGGTTATTTTAATTACAAGTAGTTTAATTATTGGTTATAAGGAAAAGAATAAAGAAAGTGATTTAGTCGAAAAAGTTGTTATAAATCATGTTTTATATCGTAGTGATCGCATACTTGACCGCTATAAAGAAGAAGAAATAATAGAAGAACCTGTAATAGAAGAAGATCCTATAGTTTATGAGGGACTAACTTTAAATGAATTAGGTTTAAAAATTGACAATGTTCTAAATTCTACTTTAGATGGTTATGGTACTACTATTGCTTCTTTAGCATTAACTAAAGGAGTAGATCCTGTTGTCGCGGCCTCTATTATTTTAGTAGAAACTGGCTGCAAATGGACTTGTAGTTCTCTGGTTAGAAATGCCAATAATGTTGGGGGAATGAAAGCAACAAGTACCCGTTATGCTCACTTTGCCACCCTAGAAGCTGGGTTAGAAGCCTTCATAAATAATTTAGCCAAAAATTATTATGCCAAAGGTTTAAATACACCTGAAAAAATTAATACCAAATATGCTACAAATCCCAATTGGTATCAAGATGTTTATTATTATGTAGAAGCAATTATGTCTAGTTAATTGCTTTTTTTTGATTTTTGCCATATAATTAAATTAGGTGATAAAAGTGATAGAAAATAAAAAAATCTTAATCCTAGGTATGGCTAGAAGTGGCTATGAAGTAGCAAAATTACTTGGCAAAGCCAATAATACAATAATTATAACTGATCAAAAAGATCAAAACCAAGAACAAATAGATGAACTAAAAGCTTTAGGAATAACTTTTATAAAAAGTAGTGAACCGGAAAATTTACTAGATGAAACTTTTGATTTATTAATCAAAAATCCCGCCGTTTTTCCTTTTCACCCCTGTGTTAAAAAAGCTCATGATTTAAATATTGCTGTTGTAAATGAAATGGAAGTAGCTTATCACTACCTAAATAGTCCTGTAAAAATAATTGGGGTTACCGGAAGCAATGGTAAAACAACAACCGTAAGTCTTATTTATGAAGTATTAAAAGAAGCTAATATGCCTGTCAAGTTAGGCGGAAACATTGGTACTCCTTTATCTAAAATCGTTTTAGACTTACAAGCAAATGACATTCTTTTATTAGAAATATCTGATCATCAACTAATAGATATGTATGATTTTAAAACTGACATTAGCATTTTAACCAACTTATGTCCAACCCATCTAGATTATCATGGTTCATATGAAGCATATAAAAAAACCAAGAAAAAAATATTTGCTCATCACACTAAAGATAATATAGCTATTCTTAATAAAGCTAACTATGACTCTCTTGAATTAACCAAAGATATCAAATCAACAAAAATTTATTTTAACAGCGAAGAAAATTATTATACCGAAGAAGCTATTTATATAGATAAAGAAAAAGTTATCAATACGAGTGATATTATTTTAAAAGGAACCCACAACTATGAAAATATTTTAGCCACCTATTTAGTAGCTAAAATTCTAAATATCGATTTTAAATATGTAAACGCTGTACTAAAAAAATTTAAAGGGGTTGAACACCGAATTGAATTTGTTAGAGAACTAAATGGTATAACTTACTACAACGATTCTAAATCTACCAATCCTACAGCAACTATTACAGCCTTAAAAAGCTTTTCTAATAATATACGTTTAATATTAGGTGGTATGGAACGCCATCAAGATTTTCATGATTTGACCCCATATTTAGGTAAAGTAAAAAAAATTTATGCTATTGGTGAAACCAGAAATCGTATTATAGATTATGCTAAAGAAGTAAATGTTAATTGTGAAGAATTTTTAACATTAAAAGAAGCTATGTCCAAAATAAAAGAGGAAGCTATAAATGGTGATATTGTTTTATTATCACCAGCTTCAGCTTCTTGGGATCAATATATTAAATTTGAAGATCGAGGTAATGAATTTAAAGATATTGTAAATAATTATTAGAAAGTGTGCAGTAATGAGAATAGTCTATAGTTTCCCAGAAACGTTAAAGGAAATTTCTAAAAAATTGGAAATAATAAAAAATCAAGGTTTTGATGCCATTCAACTTCCACCTTTGCAACCGCTAAAAGAAGAAGATACATCCGTTTGGTGGAAAGCTTTCCAACCCATTGGTTTTAGAATTGGAAATGCTTATGGTACTAAAGAAGAACTTATTGCTTTTACTCAAAAATGTCAGCAATTAGGACTTCGAGTATATGCTGATGCTATCATAAACCATATGGGAGCCGATAACCATAATCCTCTCGAGCCCAATGAATTAGTAGATCCAATCTTAAAAAATAATCCTAATTACTGGAAAGAAAAAGTAAAAGTAACAAATTGGCATAATAGACAAGATGTAATCCACCACTGTATGGATCTACCTGGTCTAAATGTTTATAATAAAGATATTGAGGATATGATTGTTAACTTCCTAAACGAACTAATTGACTGTGGCATATCTGGTTTTCGCTTTGATGCTGCCAAATCAATTGGTCTTCCCAGTGAAGGATATCGTTTTTGGCCCAATTTAATTTATCGTTTAAAAGTATATGGACTATTCTTATATGGAGAAGTAATATTTGAAGAAAATCCTAAAATAATCGATGAATATGCAAATTATATGTACGTTTTAGGTAATTATGACGGAAGTAATAGAGCTTCTATGGTCAAATTTATTGAAACTCATGACACCTATTTAAGTCAAGATAGCCTTGGTTATTCAAAGTTTTGGTCTACCGAAAAAGTAATTGATGACTATTGTAATTTAATACAATACTATGATAATTCCTTATTTTATATAAGACCTAATGATACGATGTGGCAAAATGGTAAGTTAAAACAAGCCCACGAACAAGCTTTAACAAGAGTAAGAAAACGATAAATTACCAGCCTAAAGCCAAAATTTTACGCCAATTTGACAAACAACTGTATTTATGCTATAATTGTTTCATACAAAAGGGGTGTTTTGAAATGACTTATAGTAAGGCATTAAATATTTTAATGTTAAGTTTTAATTTTACCGAACAAGATTTAAAGAAATCATATCGTAGTTTATCAAAGAAATATCATCCAGATAACTTTATAACAGACGAAGAAAAAAGGATAGCTCATGAAAAAATGTGTGAAATTAATGAAGCACATGCTGTTTTAAAACAAATAAAAGCTAACCCAAATTCATATCAAGAAGATAGAAAAGTAAATATAAATGAATATCGTGAAGAATTAATAAGAAAAATCTATAAGTTTTTATTACCTAGTGAAAATGATGAATATTATATATATTTAGCTCTTTACAATTTTAAAATAAGTAACATAATTGCTTTATTTGAAAAAAGACTAACTGAAAATATATATATATCAGTTGAACCTAAACTTATGGATAATGAGTATATGAAAGCTACCAATGCTATCAAAAAACAATTTAGGAAATTACAACAACGTTTTTATACTGATAATAAAATTGATGCTACAAAAGTAACAGAACCTTTAGAATACAATTGTAGTTTAAAAGCATTTTATAAACAGTTATTAATGATTGATAAAAAATATGGTCTAAAAGCTCAAATTTCTCAAAGGTTAACAAAAGAAATTGAAGAATATAAGGCTGTACCTGACTATAACACTTTTATCACAGCTTTAAGTTTCATAAAAAATAGTTATTATGAGAAAATAGTAAGTAATGCTACTTTATTGAAAGCTTACAAACAAGATGAAAATAATTTAGAAATTGCTAGATTAATATTACAAATGCACAAACAAATAAGAGAATATATCAAACAATATCACTATTTAAAAAATCAAATTATATCTTTAGAAAGTACTATAAGTACTATTGATGATATTGAAATAGAATTTAAATATTTAGAACTTAAAAATAATCTTGTCTTTGCTACCAACCTTGATGAAATATTTAAAAAACTAAATACTTTAAAAAATTCTATTAGACACTATGAATTACAATCTACTTATCAAAGAGTAAGAGCAATCTAAAAGTAAAGGATAGAAACTTTACTTTTTTCCTTTTTTTTGTTATACTAACGACTAGGTGATAAAATGCTTGTATGTGGTAAAAATGTTTTAAAAGAAACTCCTGTAAATAAAATTCATAAAGTTTATTTAAAGGAAAATTTTAAAGACAAAGACATTTTAAATTATTTAAAAGAAAACAAAATTAAATATGAATTTCTTCCCGAAACACGTCTAAATAAAATGGTTAGTGAACATCACCAAGGAGTAGTACTAGATATTAACGATTATGAATACTACAAATTAGAAGACGTAATAGATGAAAACTTTTTAGTATGTCTCGATCATTTAGAAGATCCTCATAATTTAGGTGCTATTATTCGTACTTGTGAATGTGCCGGGATAAAAGGTATAATTATTCCAAAAGATCGCAGTATTCGGGTAAATGAAACGGTTATGAAAATAAGTGCCGGGGCTATAAATAATGTAAAAATAGTTGAAGTTAGCAATTTAAGTGAAACTTTAAGAAAGTTACAAAAGAACATGTTTTTTGTCTATACAGCTGATATGGACGGAATTGATTATCGAAAAATAGATTATGCGGATAAAAAAGTCCTAGTAATTGGCGCTGAAGGTAGTGGGGTAAGTCCTATTGTTAGAAAAAACAGTGATGAAATTATTAGTATTCCTATGTATGGCAAAATAAATAGCTTGAATGCCAGTGTATCAGCAGCTATCTTAATTTATGGAATGCTTAAGGAGTAGTTTATGGAAGATGAAGAATTATTAAAAAAAGCCAAAGAAAATGATGAAGAAGCCAAAAATCTCCTTTATGAAAAATATAAATATATTATTGATATTTTAATGAAAAAATATTACTCATCACAAAGAGAATTAGCTCTTGATCCTCATGAATTAGAGCAAGAAGCTTTATATGCTTTTAGTGATGCTCTAAATTCTTTTGATAAAACCAAAGAAGTCAAGTTATCGACTTTTATAACAGTTTGTGTTGATCGTCGTATTAAAAAAATGTTAAAAAGATACAGCGGTGAAAAAGCAAAGCTTCTAAATTCTTTTTATTCTCTAGATTATGACTATGAAGAAGGACTAACGCTAAAAGATATGATTAGTGATGAAAGTACGGATCCTTTATATAACTTAACTCTTAAAGAAGATTATCAAGAATTAGTAACGAAAATTGAAAGTAGCTTATCTCCCACTGAATTAGAAACATTTAAGCTATTAAAAAATGGCCTAGATCGTAGTACTATTATGTTGCTAACAAACCGTAATGAAAAACAGGTAGATAATGCCATTCAAAGACTTAAAAATAAAATAAGAGATATTATCAAGGATTAACTTTATCTCCCTGATAAATATCTCTTTTTTTCATTTCTTTATCAATATCATTCAAAACACAAAATTTTTTAACTAGCCAAGTAGGGGCAATAAGTTCTTCTTTAATAGGATCCCCTGTAATTCTCATGATAACAATTTTAGGATCCAAATATTCTAATTGTTCACAAACAATATCTATATATTCTTCTTTAGTTAAAAGAGAAAAGGGTCTTTCTTTATATATAAGAGCTAATGGGGTATCTTTACTAATATAAAGCATATGAATTTTTATACCATCAATACCCAAAGTATTTAAATACTTTACTGTTTCTATCATCATTTCTTTAGTCTCATAAGGAAGACCATTAATGATATGTACGACCACAAAAATATTACGTTCCTTTAACTTTTTAACTGCATCTTCAAAGTTTTTTAAATCATGTCCTCGTCTAATAAATTTAAGCGTATCCTCATGCATTGATTGTAGTCCCAATTCGACCGTTAAGGAAATAGGGTACGGGCCACGTGCTTCAGCACGTAAACCCTTGTAGGGTTTAGAGACAATTTATT
>CALVQM010000023.1 GCA_944358125.1 uncultured Bacilli bacterium | reverse complement strand
TTTTAGACAATAAAATACTAGATAATATGGCATATCTAGTGTTTTTAGTTCACATTTTATTTAAGTTCACTTTATCGTTATAATGTGAACTTTCACATTATACTAATCAAGTTATACTTAATCACTTGTCTACAAGAGAGTTAAGAAGTATGATTAAAAGCAAAGCATATGATAGACTTTCTTATACAGATAAAGAAAATATAACTTTAATTAAAAATAATAAGAAGAAGGATTTAACAATAGAAGATATGATTAAAGATCCTATACTTATTAAAGTAGATAGTAATGTAAATAAGCTAGATGAAAAAGCTTTACATAAATATATTATTAGTATGTTAGAAAATAGATTTCTAGAACTAGGTACTGGCTTTACTCTTGCTGGTCATGAATATAAAATTATGGTTAATAATCATGCTTATAAAATAGATCTATTATTTTTTAATTACTTATTAAATGCTTTTATAGTAGTAGAATTAAAGACTAAAGAATATCACCCCAAAGATAAAGGGCAATTAGAATTTTATGTTAATTATGTAGATAAGAATATAAGGCTAGATAAACATAATTCTACTATTGGTTTATTAATAGTTAAAAAGAAAGATAAATATGTTATAGAATATGTAACTAATGAAGATATTTATGTTACTACTTATAAACTTGTAGTATAATAATAATGGTTAATCTAGATAACTGAAGGTATGTCTCCGTATAACTTTAACAACGGCAATGCTAACGTGTTCTATGTGAATTCGAGTGGCAACCTCAACAACAACAACGTGGATTGGACCGACTATGGTGTGCGCTCAATATCCTTTTACACTTAATAATTGGTTATGGCTAATTAGAAAAGCATTAGGATACAAGATTAATCATTGGGAAACCTAAATAAATAGTATTGATGTTTTAAGTCTTGTATTTAAAACTAGAACAATACGGGGACAGGATTTTCCTGTCTTTTTAGTTTACGACAAATATGGAAAAAATTATAGTTATACTAATTTAAAATATATGAAGCAATTTTATTTATTGTTTCCAATTCTTCGCTCAATGAGCGAAGAATTGACTTGGACTCATTATCGCTATTTATTGCCTATAAAAAGCGAAAACGAAAGAAACTATTACATAAATCAAGTCATATTAAATAATTATCAGTTAGATAATTAAGGAAAATGCGGCAATTTTATTTGCTTTAACCAAAATGGGGGCGCAGTGAGCCCCACTTTGAGTTGGACTCATTATAGATATTTGTTAGCAATAGGCACAGGCTTTGCTTTAATAGGACATAAATATAAAATTGTGATTAATAATCATACTTATAAAAAAGAAAGATAAATATGTTATAGAATATGTAACTAACGAAGATATATATGTTACTACTTATAAGCCTATAGCATGATTATGTAAATAAATTAAAATTTACTACTAAAAATCGACAGTTTTCTTACAGTAAACATGATAAGATAATATTGTGATGTTTATGGATAATGAAATTATTTACAATGAAATTGGAAAATTAATAAAAAAAGAACGAAAAGAAAAAGGAATAACCCAAGAAAAATTAGCCGAACTTACTAGTTATTCCTTATCTTTTATAGCTAACATCGAATCAAACACTCATCAATCTTTTTCCCTTCATACTCTCTATAATATTGCTAATGCCCTAAATACTTCTATTCATAATCTAATTCCTGATAAACCCATAACTAAAAAAGAATATCAGTTATATTGTAGTAATTGTAAATATACTGTTAGTATCCCTAAAGAATTAGGAAAACTAACAGAAGATATTACTACCATTACCAAAGAACTAACATTTACTTGTCCTAATTGTGAAAAGAAAAGCTTAAAAATAAAACAATAATGTTTATCCACTATTGTTTTATTTTTAATTCTTCCATAATAAAAGGCATAATATTTCCATCTAACACTTTTATAGGATCTGTATCTTCATATTTAGTTCGATGATCTTTTACTAACTTATAAGGTTCTAATACGTAACTTCTAATTTGATTTCCAAACTCAATGTTACTAACATCTCCACTTACTTTCTTTTTTAATTTTTCTTGTTCTTTTAGCTGTTGTTGATAAAGTTTATTTTTAAGTAACTCCAAAGCTATTTCTTTATTACGCAATTGACTTCTTTCTGTTTGACAAGTAACAACTGTTTTCGTTGGCAAATGAGTAATTCTAACTGCAGAATTACTAGTATTTACAGATTGTCCACCAGCTCCACTTGAATGATATACATCGATCTTTAAATCTTCATCTTTAATAGTGACATCAATATTTTGATCAAATTCTGGTGTAACAGTAACGGAAGCAAAAGAAGTATGTCTTCTTTTATTAGAATCAAAAGGACTAATACGAACCAATCTATGGACCCCGCTTTCATTTTTTAAATAACCATAAGCATAATCCCCAACAATATGTAAAGTAACACTTTTAATACCTGCTTCTTCTCCATCTTGATAATCAATAATTTTATAAGTAAAATTATTTTTTTCTAAAAATCTTTCATACATTCGAAGTAACATACTAGCCCAATCACAAGACTCTGTCCCCCCTGCTCCTGGGTGAATTTCTAAATAACAATTGTTACCATCATATTCTCCATTCAAAAGTGTATCTATCTCTAACTCTTGTACTTGTTCTTGTAATTTTTCAATATCTGCAATAGATACATCTTCTACAGATAATAGCTCAATCATAATATCTACTTGATCTAATAAATCTTGATAAGTTTTAAGTTTCTTTTCTATATGTTTTAATTGTTGATAAGCCTTATTAGCATGGTTAACATCATTCCAAAAGTCTTCCTTTTTAGTGATTTCTTCTAATTTTGTTTTTTCTTCTACTAACGTTTTAACGTCAAAGAGACCTCCCAAGATCTAATATTTTTACCTTTAAATTATTTAATAATTCTTTACTATCCATTTTTAACCCTTTCTAATATATCTCTAGCCGCTACTAAACCAGTTGCAGCCGCTACTACTATATTACCAGCTTTTCCCGCTCCATCGCCAATAAAATAAATATCTTCATTCTTTAATTTAAAATGATTATCAGTTTCTATTTCATTACTAAAAAACTTAATCTCTGGTCCATATAACAATGTTTCATCATTATTAACACCCGGTATAATCTTATCTAGTTTTTCTAATCCTTCTAAAATATTGGTAACAATTCTATGTGGTAAAACCAGTGCTAAATCTCCCGCTACACAATCTTTAAGTGTTGCTTCAACAAATCCTTGATTAATCCGATGCCAAGTAGAACGTCTCCCACTTCTTAAATCTTTTAATGATTGAATAATCGGTTTAGAATCACCTAATACATTTGCAATTCTTGCAATAGACTCTCCATATAATCTTGTATTAGTAACTGGCTCTGTTAAATGTACTCGACTAATAAAAGCAAAATTCGTATTATTAGACTTAACATCTTTTAGGGCATGTCCATTAACACATATATAACCATAATAATTTTCTTTCGCTACAAATCCTCCTGGATTAGTACAAAATGTCCGTATTTCATCACTATAAGTATTAGTTCTAATAAATATCGTTGGATCATAAATAACATCTGTTATTGTATCCATTATCTCTTTTCTTACTTCTACTCGCACCCCTATTTCAATACTTTGTGATGTATAAGGTATATGATATTTATCAGCTAATTCTTGAACCCATTTAGCTCCCGTTCTACCTGGAGCCACCACTACTTTTTTAGCCGTTAACTTACCAATTCCATAAACAATTTCATAACCATCTTTAATAGAAACAATATCTTCTACATCCGTATTCTCATACAAGGTAACTCCATTATTTTCTAAAAAGGTACTAAAATTATCAATATACTCTGGTAAATGATCACTACCCAAATGTTTCTGCTTAATTAAAAGTAATTTAGCTCCTAAAGTAGCTACTTTTCTTTGGATTTCTAATGCTTCAGTCATATTACTTGGATAAACTTGACTATCCATTCCAAATTTCGTAAATATCTCTTCTGTATCAAGAATTAATTTATCAGCTTCACTCTCACTCATATATTTAAACAAATTACTTTTACCCAGTCTTGGAATAAAATTAAGCTTACCATCAGAAAATGTTCCAGCTCCTCCATATCCAGATAATATCCGACACGGATTACAATTAACACATTCAGTTTTATATTTATTCATCGGACAAAATCTCGTTTTAACTTTCTGTCCTTTATCCATCAAAGCAATTTTTAAATCTTTATTTTTTGTAATAAGCTCATAAGCTGCAAATAACCCCGCTGGTCCAGCTCCAATAATTACAACATCATAATTCATTTATACCACCAATAATATTTTACTACATTTTCAAAAAAGAAAAAACTATTTATTAACAATAAGCAACTTGGATATCAAATATTACCAATCTCCAATTAAGAAAAAGCTAACACCTTTCTATATTAACTTTTATAATTTACTTTAATTAAATTTAAAGTTTGTTCTTCTTTTACTCATAATCTTCTGTTTCTTTCAACATACATTATGCTACAATTGTTAGTTAAAAGGAACATAGAAATATAATATAATTTAATTATAAAAAGAATGTTTACATATTTTTATGCAAACATTCCTTTATTTTTAAAGCATTTTGCAATATTTCAATTTTTTTATTTTCCATTTTTTCTAAAATGCCTGGATTTTCTTATTTTATAAGCTATTTGCCACAGCAATTCTTATATTTCTTTCCACTTCCACATGGACATGGATCATTTCTACCAACTTTATTAACTCTTTTAGGAGTAGCTTTTTCTTTCTCTTTTCCATCATTAGCTTTTCCGTCCAAAGTTTGTTTTCTAGTAACATTTTGTCTAATCTCGGCATTAAGAAGGAATGTGGCAATTTGATTATCTATTCTGTTAAGTAAATCTTCAAATAATTCAAAGCCTTCCATTGTATAAGCTTGAACAGGATTCACTTGACCATAACCACGTAAACCAATACCTTCTTTTAAATGTTCCATCGCACTCATATGTTCAACCCAGTTAGAATCAATTACACGAAGTGAAATTGCTTTCTCAAAGTCATCACTTACGGGAACATCTTTAATCTTATCTTCATAATCTTTAATTACTAAATCCGTAATAAATTGTTCTGTTTCTTCATCATTTAAATCTTTAATATCCACAAATTTCAAATTATTCTTCTTTAAATAATTATTATTAACATACTCCGTAATATCATCTTTATCAGCCTCTGTTAAATAACCCTCTGGTTCAATATGTCCAGCACATACATCATGAATAACATTCTTAAATGTTTCTATAACACGTTCATGAATAGAATCCATATCAAGTATTTCATTACGTCTAGCATAAATAATTTCTCTTTGTTCATTTAAAACATTGTCATAATCAAGTAGGCTCTTACGAATATCATAGTTATTACCTTCAACCTTCTTTTGAGCAGACTCAATAGAACGGGTTAATGCTTTACTTCTTATCGCTTGATCACCAACACCAAGATTTTCAAGCATCGACTTAATACGATCTGTACCAAATCTTCTCATCAAATCATCTTCAAAAGAAACAAAGAACTGACTCATACCAGGATCTCCTTGACGACCAGCCCGACCACGTAACTGATTATCAATACGACGTGACTCATGACGTTCTGTTCCAATAACACATAAGCCGCCAAGTTCCTTTACTCCTTCACCAAGCTTAATATCGGTACCACGACCAGCCATATTAGTAGCAAGAGTAATAGCCCCCTTCTCACCTGCTTTGGCAATAATTTCTGCTTCTCTTTCATGATTTTTAGCATTTAATACTTCATGTTTTAAATGAGCTTTTGTAAGTAAGCTACTTAAAAGTTCATTAGCTTCCACACTAATAGTACCAATTAATATTGGTCTACCCGTCTCATGTATTTCTTTAACGGTATTAATAATTGCCTTATATTTAGCCTTGGCATTAGCATACACTAAATCAGCTAAATCTTCACGGATAACCGGTTTATTTGTAGGAATTTGAATTACATACATATTATAAATACTTCTAAACTCTTCTTCTTCGGTTTTAGCTGTACCAGTCATACCCGAAAGTTTATTATACATTCTAAACAAGTTTTGGAAAGTAATCGTAGCCATTGTTTTAGTCTCGGTATTAATAGTAACCCCTTCTTTAGCTTCAATCGCTTGATGAAGTCCTTCACTAAACTGTCTACCTTGCATTAAACGACCAGTAAATTGATCAACGATAATAACTTTATCATCTTGAACAACATAATCCACATCTTTCTTAAACCCATAATTAGCTTTTAAAGCTTGAGTTAAATGATGCACTAATGCTGTATTATCTAAATCATATAAATTCTTTAAATGAAAAAACTGTTCAACCTTTTTACTTCCCTCTTCTGTTAGCGATACACTTTTCGTTTTAGCATCTACTACAAAATCATCAGTTTCATTTAATCTCTTAACTGCTCTATCTGCATCAATATACATATTATTAGATTGCATTCTTCCTCCAGAAATAATAAGAGGAGTTCTAGCTTCATCAATTAAAATGGAATCTACTTCATCGACAATACAATAATTTAAAGGACGTTGTACTCTTCTTTCAGCTTGCACAACCATATTATCTCTTAAATAATCAAAACCAATTTCATTATTAGTTGAATAAGTAATATCACAATTATATGCTTCTTGCTTTTCTTTAGGACCTAGTTCTCTTAAATTAAGCCCCACTGTTAAACCTAAAAAGCGATAAATATTACCCATCCATTCAGAGTCACGGCGAGCAAGGAATTCATTAACCGTAACAACATGGACTCCCTTACCAGTTAAAGCATTCAAATAAGTTGGCATAGTTTCCGTTAAAGTTTTACCTTCACCTGTTTTCATTTCGGCAATATTACCAAAATGAAGAGCTAAACCACCAAGTATTTGCACATAATAAGGCTTTTCTCCAATAACCCGATATGCTGCTTCTCTAGCTGTGGCAAAAGCCGGAACAATTAAATCATCAAGACTCTTTCCTTCTTCAAGTTCTTTTTTAAACTCTTCTGTTTTAGCTTTTAATTCATCATCAGTAAGTTTAGAATACTCTAGATCTAATGCCATAATTTCATCAGCTATTTTCTCAAACTTTTTTAATTCTTTATATTCTGTATCAAATAGTTTTCTTAAAAAACTCATCTATATCACCATCCATAACAAAGATTATATCACATTTATTTCTTTTATTCTATTATAATTAACTACTTCTTTCCAAACAAAAGAAAACTTTATCAAATTAATAAAGTTTTCTATAATTATCATCTAATTGCTTCCAAAGTATTATCTTCTTCTAATGCCATTTCCACGCCACACATATTACACTGCAACATACCATCGCCTCTAACTTCCAATGTATGACCATAAACATCACAAATAGTTGATGTCATAACATTTTTATACTCCATAAGAAAAGTTAATTGTTCAGTTAAATCTTTTATTTCCAAACTTATAGCCTCAATCTGACTCTCCACTTTTTCCATTTCTGGATTAAGTTGGGAAAACAAAAAATCTTTATCATATATCATTTTAAGCAAAACAGTATAAGAAACATTATATTCTCCGGCCACTTTCTTTATTAAAGCCAAAAATGTATCTGGATCAGTCTTAAAACTTTGAAATTTTAAAGCTATTATTTCTCTACATAATTCTTTTGTAATTTCCACAAACCCCACTCCTTAAATATTATTTTACGTTAATAATACCATAATTTCCATCACGTCTTTTATACATAACAGAAACACATTCTTCATCTACATTTTTAAAGACAAAGAAATCATGATTTAAAAGTTCCATTTGTAAAATAGCTTCTTCTTCATCCATTGGCTTTGTATCAATATTCTTTCTTTTAACAACTTTTAATTCTTCTTCCTCTTCTTCATCTTCTAATACTGGTAGTTCAACTTGAATAATATTCTTATATTTATTAGTAAGTTTTGTTTTATTTTTTCTTATTTGTCTTTCTAGTTTATCTACTACTAAATCAATAGCCGCATACAAATCATCATGTTTTTCCTCTGCTCTTAAAGTAAACTTACTAGTTGGAACCGTTACTTCAATAATTTGTTCATTATTTTTAACCCGAATAATAACCGTCGCTTTAATATTCTTTACATCTTCAAAATACTTATTTAACCTTTCCAACTTTTCTGTAATATAATCCTTTATAGCCTTCGTAACAGCTATCTTATCCCCTCTAATATTGAGTTCCATAAAAATCACCTAACTTTCTTAAGAATATTATAGCACGTTAAGAAGAAAAAAACTACTAAATTAAATAGTAGTTAATTCTTTTTCACAAACATCAACTGCTTGTAAGCCTTTAGAAGTTTCAATTAATTTAAAGCTTACTAAAGCGCCTTCTTTTAAAGTTTTATAGCCTTCTTTGATTATAGCGGAATAGTGAACAAAAATATCATCAAGATCTTCATACTCTATAAAGCCATAACCTTTTTCATTGTTGAACCACTTAACTTTACCTATCACTTTTTTACACACCTCACCTTCTTACCTCGTATTAAAAATAACATACGATGAGTTTAAATTCAAGAAAAAACGTTCGACAAAGTTTGCAACCAATGTCACTTATTATATCCTGAGTTATAAACCACTCCAAAGATACCACATTTAGCTCCTAAAAGATACCTTTTTGACTCAATACCCAAAAATATTGTTTTAAATGCAAATTCAAAAAGCCATAACTCGAATATATTATAATTAAAACGCAAAAATAGTTACTTTAGGCAAACAATATTTATTTCTCAATATTATTGAGTTATACTTTATATCGTAGTGAGGTAATATATGAAAGAGAAGTTTATAAATTCATCTATTAACTTTATATCTAAATATCAAGAATGTGATGATTTAAAACTAAAAAGATTAAAATATGGTTTAGAAGGTATTTATAGTCTAATTGTAAAAATAAGTGTTGTAATACTAATTTCTATTATTACAAAAACATTAACCGAAACACTACTATTTATATTATTCTATGCCGGCATTAGAACTTTTAGTTTTGGTTGGCATGCTAATTCTAATATAGCATGTTGGATTACTACTCTTTTAATTTATAATGTTATATTATATTTCATAATAAACATAGATTATCCCATTTATATTAGCCACATAATACTAGGAATATCACTAATATCTATGCTCTTATGGGCACCTGCTGATACCCCTAAAAGACCTTTAATAAGAAAAAAGCAGAGATTAAAATCCAAAATATTATCTATTACAGTACTAGTGTTATATGCCGTAATATATGTAACAATTAATTCAAATCCCTTAAAAAATATTATCTTATATTCATTATTAATCCAAACAATACTAATTAATCCCATTACTTATAAAATAACAAATACAAGATTTAATAATTATAAATATTATAAAAAAAATAATTAATAATGGTTTAAATTTTTATATAAATTTAAGCAAATTTAGAAGTAAAGGAGGTAATATAATGTTAGAACTATTAGCTAGTCTTTTAAGTGGTGCTGCAACTGCATCAGTAGGAGATGCCCGCACAGTTTGGTTCTTTTTTGACGAACCAGAATGTCCTGAAGATTTATTATAAAAATTAAAAAACAAAGTTTGAAATGTACAAAATTTTCAAACTTTTTATTTTTCTTCATTTAAATTCTGTTTAGCAATTATTTTCGTAACAAATAAATCATTAATAATTTTCATGGATAAGTTAACCTCATTATCTCTTAACGCAGAAAATAAACCTAAACCTCTCTTCTTACCTTTCGTTGAATAATTAATTTTACCAAGATCATCTAAACTTAAATTTGCTTCAAATGTATTTTTAATATCAATAATAATCTGATTATCTTCATAATATAAATTTAATATTAATAATTTAGTTCTACTTTTTAAACTTGCTTGAATTGCATTATCTAAAACAATAGTCATTTTCTCAACAAAAACATTATATCTTCTAGGCTTTAATTTAGAAAATATATCAAAATCAATTTTATTATCAATCTTTATATTAAGCTGCCCCATATATGGATATATTTTCTCATAAATAATTCCATTCAATCCATAAGGAATATCTTTAATATGAATAGAAAAATCCATATTAGAATTATATGACTTTAAGAAATCATCTATAAGTTTTCTAGCCTTTTTATTAGAAACAGATTTTATTGATAACATCTTTGCCATTAAGTTATGTTTAAATATTCTATTTTCATCATCTACAGTAATATAAAAATCGTTATTGTCTTTAAGTGTTTTCAAATATTTTTCAATTTCTTCTTCAGTAATTTTATATTTAATCAAAAAGACGAATACAACAATAATCAAAAAAATTAATAAACTTAACAAAATATCTATGCTTAAATTTGGTAAGCTTGTTAAAATTACAAACGCTGAAATAAATATATACAGCATTAAAAATACTATTAACAAATCAGAGTACTTTATTTTTATTAAACGATTATACAATTTATTTACAAAAGTAACAACTTTCTTAACATGTGCAATAATAAATAAGCAAAAAAATACAATAAAAGTTAAAATAATAGAAGTAATAGTCCAATTGTTCAAAAGATCAAATTCAAATGCTTTATGTAGCCAAGATACAAATAACATAGTGAAAAGATCTAAAACTATTCCTAAAAACCAAACAACAAACACATAATACATAAGTTGCTTTATAGGCAAAGGTTTCATAAAATAAAACAAAATTGGATAAAATATAAAAAATGAACAAAAACTAATTATCGGAATTTCAAAATATTTAATAACAGTAATAATACTTGCACCTAAAACAAATATGAGAATTGTTTTAAAATTAATATGTTCACAATTAACAAGTTTATAATATAAATAAGTTACACCAAAAGTAGATATAAAACAAGTTATTATCCAAACAATAACCTTAATCATTTTCCATCATCTTCTTATTCATTTTAGATAGCATATATACTTTCTCACCTGTATCTAAAACAAAATAACCTTCTTTATAATTCAATTCTTCTACTCTATTTTTATTAACAATACACGATCTATGACATTGAACAAATCTTCCATCTAAATAATCAAAAACATCTTTAATATTCATAGATACTTTATATTTATTTTTTGGTGTAACAATAATTAATTTTCTTTCTTCTGTATCTCTATAAATATAAAGAAGATTACGATAATAAATATTTAAATCAACATTATTAGCACTATACTTAAACATTTTATTATCAAAATTTCTTTTCAAAATATTTTTAAGTGCTCTCTTAAATCTTTTATCAAAATCATGAAATTTCTCGATAAAATCAAATACTTCGTAAACACTTCTATGTGTACTTTCAAACATTTTATCATGATGTGTAATAAAAATTATTTCACTTTCCCAATCTACTTCCCTAATTAATTTAGCAATCGTAATACCACTAACTTTATTAGCAAGCTCAATATCTAAAATATAAATTTTATGAGCATCAGTATTTCCAATTTCCGCCTTTAATTCAGAATTAATTTTTGAAAAGCTATTAATCTCTGCATCTTCTGCTACTTCCAAAATCAAAGATTTTACATGTGCTATTTCTTTAGCTTCATCATCAACAATTATAAATTTTACCATATATACCTCACCATACCACAAAACAAAAGCATGTTTTTCTCATGCCAGTTTACCTATAGTAATTATATTATAAAATGAACATAATGTCAAAAAAAATATGATGTTATACACCATATTTTTTTACTTTCAGTAAACTTTTGACAATATAATCTTCATAATTATCAATATAATAAATATTAAAAGAAAGATCATTTATATAAGGAATATTTTTATTACTTCCAAATAAAACTATATAAGATGCAAAATATTCCTTAAAATAACTTAAAAGTTTCGGAATATCTTTAAAATAATAAAGTTCTAAAAATACTGGTTTATCTAAATAAAACACTATATAATCCTGAAATATCCCAATATAAGTATAATTAGCATCAAATAATTTATGAATATCTAAAAACAATACTTGAACAAAACCTAATTCCAAGAAAATATTTTCTAAATAAAACTGATCTCTTTGATTAAAATACGCATCTTTAACTATATAAATTTTATCCCCAAATAATTTTGTTTTAATTTTTTCTTTCTTAAGTATCTGCATAAAGCTTTCGATAAACTTTATCCGATCAACCACCAAACCCTGATAAATACTATCTGATTTTTGAGAAATCACTCGTGTATTATAAATAATACTAACGGTATTATCACAAAAATAAACAATTAACTCCTTCAAAATAAATACCCTCTAAACAATGATACTAATCTAAAGTTGTAACGTCCATATTATAAAATTCTTCTGGATCAATAAGTGTTCCATTATAATATACTTCAAAAAGTAAATTAGAAGCACTATCAGTTATATTATTTTCTCCTGATGTTCCAATCAAATCTCCTTGATTTAAAGACTCTCCAACTTGAACATTTATTTCACCTAAACTATAATAAATAGTTCTTAAATTAGGATTATGTTCAACTTCTACTACATTTCCTAAAATATCATCTTCTTTAATATTTAAAACGGTACCAGAAATTACAGCTACACAATCAAAAGTATCTTGAGCTTGATATAATACTCCCGTATTCTTCATATAAGTATTCTCATAATAAATAAGCGATTTTTGTTGTTCTTCTACAGTATCTTCTTTATTATAAAAATAAGTTGCAATCTCTACATCTGAACTAGTATACGGTCTAACTATAGCTAGATCTTCTTCTACTTCTTCAACAACTGGTACACTAATATCTTTATTAACATCTACTGAATAAAGATAATCAGGATTTACCTGCAACAAACTACTAACTAAACTTACTGCACCAAAAATAACAATTAAAACAATTACATACAATGTTGGTAATACATACCCTTTTAATTTTCTATGCTTCAAACTAATCACCTTTCCTACTATTAAGGTGGCATTAGTTTTAAAAAATATACTACAATTTTTGAATTTCTGTATTCGGATAGTAATGGGCTAATATATCTTGATAAGTATAGCCATCATTAGCCATTCCAAGCGCTCCATACTGACTCATTCCTACTCCATGTCCAAATCCATAAGTAAGAATACTTACACTATCTTTATTAACAGTAATAGTAAAATCGGTAGACTTTAAATTAAGCTTTTGAAAAACATCTATACCTGTAAAAGTAGTACCATTAATAGTAATCTTTCGAACATAATTATTAGCAGCTCTAACTACATTACTAACTAAAATATCATCACAAGTAATATCAAGCTTATGACAAAAATCTTCTTTACTTAAAGTATAAGTAGAAGTATAAGATTGAAAGTTCTTATCCCAAGGAGATGAAACACTAACTAAATAATTTTTATCTTCATTAAATACAGTTAAAGCATCATCTGTATATCCATTAGAAATAGCAAAATAATAAGCAGAAGCAATATTACCTTGATACATAAGTACTTCTCCTTCTGTACTATCCACCGCTTCTTTTACTCTCTCATAATAATAAGCAAAATCATCACCCCAATTCTCTTTCATCTCATTAACCGTAATATAAACCTGATCATTAATCGAAGTACTTAAAACATAATCACTAATCGTATCCATTTTATACATAGCAAAAGTTCTACTAGCAACCGCTTGAGCTTTTAGAGCTTCCATACTAAAAGAAGCTGGCATCTCCCCTGCTACTACCCCCACTACATAATCTTCTAAATCCATTACAAAAGCCTCACTTTTGTCTTCATTAACACTTAAAGCCACCTGTACTTCTTCATCTTGTTCATTCTCTACTGGCAAATCTAAAGAAATATTTAAAACCTCTGGACTAACACTTTCTTCTGCTTCTGGAGCTGTAAAAATTGCAATTGGAATTAATATTATCACTACTAAAACAAGTATTCTATTCATATCTATCTCCTCTTGTCTAATTATATGAAGTATCATTAAATAATATTTATACATATTTTCATGGAAATATATTGTAAAATATCTCTAATTTAAGGTATAATAGATTTAAAGTAAAGAGGGGAAAAACATGAAACAATTACTAAAAAATACTTATGTCGATAATATGCGAGTAATACTAAGGTGTGACTTTAATGTTCCTATGATAGAAGGAAACATCACTGATGAGTCAAAAATAATCAAAAGCTTGGAAACGATCAATTATTTATTAAGTAAAAATTGTAAAATTATTATTTTAAGTCATCTAGGACGAGTAAAAACAGAAGAAGATAAGAAAAATACCAGCTTACTTCCTATCAAAAACTCTTTAGAGCGTCTACTTAATAAATCTATAAAATTTGCAACAGACATACTATCTGAAGAAACCAAAAATATGGCTTTAAATTTACAAAGTGGCGAAATACTTTTATTAGAAAACACCAGATTTCTAGATGTTCCCAACAAATTAGAAAGTAACTTAAACGAAGATGTAGCCAAACATTTAGCCTCTTTAGGTGAACTTTTTGTTTTTGATGCTTTTGCTGTTGCTCACCGCCGCCACACATCAGTTGTAGGAATACCAGCTTATTTACCTAGTTGTCTAGGCTTTCTAGCCGAAAAAGAACTATCTATGCTTAATAATACAATTAAAAATCCCAATAAACCATTTACTGTAATTATGGGTGGAGCCAAAGTAGATGACAAACTAAAAATTATTAAATCTTTACTACCTAAATGTGATCACTTATTAGTAAGTGGTGGTATTGCTAATTCCTTTTTAAGTGCTTTAAAACTAAATGTTGGCTCATCTCTAAAAACAAATGATCCTAATATTATAAAAGAACTAGTTAATCTTATGTTAACTTATAAAGAAAAATTTGCTTTTCCTCTAGATGCCATTGTTACAACAACTTATTCTAATACTCCTGAAATGAAAAACATTAATGAAATAGATACTAACGATATCATTAAAGACATTGGCACAAAAACAATTAAAAAATATGGCACTATTATCAAAGAAAGTAATACCATTTTTATGAATGGTACCATGGGTATTTACGAAGAAAAAGCATTTTCTAATGGTACAAGAGAAATTCTAAATATTTTAAGCACTAAAAAAGAGCAAGTCGTAATTGGTGGTGGCGATACAGTGGGAGCTCTAAATAATTTAGGTTTTATTAATACTTTTAGCAATGTATCCAGTGGTGGAGGAGCAACTTTAGAATATATAGCAAACGGCTCACTCCCAGGAATAGATGCTATAAGAGAGGAAGACAATATTGAAGTACTTGATTTGTAACTTAAAAGCCAATAAAACTTATGAAGAAATGCTCATCTACAAAGATAGACTTCTAAACATCAAAAACTCCAGTATAAACCTGATCTTTGCTCCAAGTTCCATTTATTTACCACTATTCAAAGACTCAAATATCAATCTTTGTATTCAAGATATAGCTTTAAATGAAAAACTAAACTTAACAGGAGATATTTCCATTCAACAACTAAAGAGTTTAGATGTTAAATATGCAATAATAGGCCATTTTGAAAGAAGAAAATATTATAAAGAAACAGAATATGAAATTTTAGCCAAAATAAAAAATGCCCTAAAGGAAAACATAAAAGTTATTTATTGTATTGGCGAAACGGAAGAAGAAAACATGCGTCATGTAGAATATTACGTTCTAGAGCGTGAGATTGCCCGAATTTTTAATAAATTAGACAACACTGAATTAAAAAATATCATTATAGCTTACGAACCAACTTACTTAATAGGCCAAAACACTTCCTATAATACTGCCAAAATTGCTAGTATGATTAATTTTATTAAAACATTAGTAAAAGATTATTATCACCTAAATATTCCAGTTGTCTTTGGCGGAAGCATAAATAAAGATAATATCAATGAATTATTAAAAAATAAAAACATCGATGGTTTTATGATCTGTTCATCTATTCTAAACCCCGATAATATCACTAAAATAATGACAAAAATACAGCTACAGTAACGGCTGTTATTTTTTTCGACAATCATCGACAGTATTTTACACAACTAGACAAAAGATTTACTAGTATATTGTCAAGTATTGTGATATAATGATCTTGCGTGTAGTAAATAATAACTAATTGAAGGAGAAAAGAAATGGAAAACTTAACAAGAGTTTTAGTAGTAGATAATAATGAAAATATCACTGCTAAAATCGAAAAACAATTTAGTAGTCACGCAGTAATCAAGGTAGTAAAAGTAGTTAACAATGGTAAAGATGCCCTAGATTACATCATTAACCACAAAGAGGAATTTGATATCATTTGTATGGATATCATATTACCAGAAGTAGATGGCCTAACTATATTAGAGCGCATGAAAGAAGAAAACATAAGAAAGAAAATAATTGTGTTAACCAGTTACAAAAAGGAATACACAATTAACATGACCAATCAATATGGTGTTAGCTATTATATGTTAAAGCCATTCAGTATGTTAGCCCTTGAAACAAGGATTATTGAACTTGCTAAACGGGAAAACGTAAAAGCAGTGGAATTAAATGACAAAGAAAGAGAACTACATGTAGCAATTAGTAAAATACTACACCAACTTGGAATACCATCTCACATTAAAGGTTACAGTTA
>CALVQM010000022.1 GCA_944358125.1 uncultured Bacilli bacterium | reverse complement strand
CTTTAGAAAGTAAAATGGATACAGTAAGAACTCTTATTAGTATTGGTAGAAATATTAGAGAAGAAGCTAAAATAAAGGTAAGAGAGCCATTAGCAGAATGCTTACTTAATGCTGATTTAGAAGGTTTAATTGGCGATTTAAAAGATTTAATTTTAGAAGAATTAAATGTTAAAAAAATTATTTTTACTAGTGATTTAAATAAATATATGAGTTTTTATGTAAAACCAAACTTTAAAGTAGCAGGACCGATATTTGGTTCTAATATCAAAGTATTTAGTGATATTTTAGCTAATTTAACAGATAGTGAAATTACTAAATTAAATAATAAAGAAACGATTAAAGTAACAATAGATGATACAGAATATGAAATAGATGATACCTATACAGATATTAGAATTAATGCTAAAGAGGGTTATAATGTCGGTATGGAAAATAATTTATTTGTTATTTTAAATACAGTTCGTACAAAAGAATTAATTCTAGAAGGTTTAGCTAGAGAGTTTATTTCTAAAGTTCAAAATATTAGAAAACAAGAAGATTATAATGTAGTAGATCGTATTATTATTACTTACAATGGTGATGAAGATATTAAGGAAGCTGTAAATATGTTTAATGACTATATTAAGAGTGAAACTTTAGCTAAAGAGCTTATTTTTGATGAATTAGCAAAAAATGAAATTGATTTAAATGGTCATAAAGCAAATATTGTAACAAAGAAGGCTTAAAATAAGCTTTTTTTGTTTGAAAAATAGGCAAACGCCAATTCTCTTTCTTATTCTTTTTCATACAATAAGTAGGAGGAAGATTATGGAAAGTATTTATAATGGTATCTCTTATTTATTAGGAGGTATAGATACACCAATAATATGTTTATTAATTGTTTTACTTTTTGTTTATATAACAGGTTGGTGCCAAGTATTATTTTGTCATAAAATAAATAAGTTAGTAGGAATAAAAGGGATAATACGTAATATTGGTTATTTATTAGTTGTATCTTTATCGGTTATGTTAGATCGTATTATGGGAAGTAGTGAGGCGATAAGAACCATTGTTATTTATTTCTTTATTGCTCATGAAGGTTTAGTAATTCTTAAATGTTGGTGTAAAATGGGACTTCCTCTACCAAAGAAAATTTATAGTACTTTAGAAGGTTTACTGGGAGAGGAGGAAGAAAATGGCAACACTATTGAACGTCAAGAATAAAGTTTTAAAAGGAGGAAAACATTATTTAACTAGTGATTATAAAACAAGAAACAGTAATAGAAGTACTCATAATGGTATGGATTTAGTAGGTGCCAATGGCATAGATGATATAGTAGCAATAGAAAATGGAACAGTTACTTATACAGGTTATGATGCTAGTGGTGGGGGATACTGGATTAGTATTACGACTAATGGAATTGAACACAGGTATTTTCATTTAAAGAAAGGTTCTATTAAAGTTAGTAAAGGAGAGTATGTCCAAAAAGGGAGTGTTATAGCCACTATGGGAGAAACTGGAAATGCCACTGCTAATTGCTTGCATTTTGCAATATACAAAAATGGATATGTAGATCCACTACCATATTTAGTGAATGACAATCCTTTTGATGTAGCAAATGATTCTTATAAGACATTTGTTAAAGATATTCAAAAAGCAATTGGGGCTAATATTGATGGGATAGCTGGACCAGAAACATTGTCTAAAACTCCAACAATATCTACTAGTACCGGCTGGAACCATGCGGCTGTAAGGCCACTTCAAGTTTATTTACAAAGTTTGGGCTATGATTTAGGTAGTCATGGAGTAGATGGCCAGTTTGGTAAAGATATGAAAGCTTGTATTAAGAAATATCAAAGTGCTGTAGGTCTTGCAAGTAAATATCAAGATGGAATTATAACTTCGAAAATGTATACTTGGCAAAAACTATTAAAATTAAATTAAGAGCTTGTTTAAAGCTCTCAGGCCGTTGACAAAGTAAAATTTTTGTTAATGGCCTTCTAATTTTATAAAAAATGTAATATAATGGAAATGCGAGATATGCTCGATTCTAACCAAATTAAGCAAAGATATCTCGCTTTTTTAATGGAAATATGAGATAATAGAGATAGGTTAGAATCGAGAGTGATAAAAAATGATGACAAGGCAAACCTTTAGAAATGATTGTATTATATTAAAAACAATAGAAGAAATAGTACCTAAGGAACACTTAGTAAGAAAGCTAGATGCAGCGATAGATTTAAGCTTTATAGAAGATAAAGTTGAAAATCTGTATAGTTCATTTGGAAAACCAAGTGTTCCACCAATGGTACTTTTTAAATTGCTAATAATAAATTATACATTTGGAATTAATTCTATGAGAAAGACATGTGAAGAATGCGAAGTAAATATGGCGTATAGATGGTATTTGGGGATATCAATAGATGATAAAGTACCAAATTATAGTACATGGAGTCAGAATTATATAAGAAGATATCGTGGAAGCAAAATATTTAAAACAATATTTAAAGAGATATTAAAACAAGCGAAAAAATTTAAAATGTTAAATTTAAAGACAATATATGGAGATGGAACGCATCAAAAAGCAAGTGCCAATAAAAACAAATATGAAGATGCTGAAATAGAAATAGAAGCAAAATCATATGATGAAGAATTAATAAGAGAAATCAATGAAGAAAGAGCAAAGTTAGGAAAGAAAGCATATACCAGTATTGAAAAAGTAGAAAAAGAATTTGATGAAAAAACAGGTGAAGAAATAGAAGTTAAACAGACAAAACATATAAAAGTTAGTAAAACAGACCCAGAAAGTGGATATTATCATAAAGGAGAACATGAAAAATGTTTTGCATATACTCATCAAGCATTTAGTGAAGGAAATGGATTTGTGATAGGTTGTGGTACTAATCCTGGAAACATGCATGACAGTGTTGCATTTGAGAAAGTATTTGATGAAGTAATAGAAGAATATAATGAAGAAATAGAAAATGTATGTTTAGATGCGGGATATAATACACCAGCGATATGCAAAAAAATAAAAGATTCAGGTAAAAATGCATTAATGCCATATAGTAGGCAAAAAGGAAGAAAAGATAAGGAGTTAATGCCAAAAAAGGAATATGAGTATAATAAAGAACTAGATTGTTATGTATGTCCAACAGGAGAAATACTAGAACTTAAAAACATTGATAAACAAGGTTACAAGATTTATAAGTCAAATCAAAGGAATTGTGAAAGTTGTCCTTTAAGAATAAAATGCACAAAAAGTAAAAATTATCAGAAAGTGCTTACCAGACACATATGGCAAGATTATAAAGATGAAGTAAATTTAAAAAGATATGGAGAATTATTTAAAAGCGAATACCCTAAGAGAAAAGAGACAATCGAAAGAATATTTGGAGATTGCAAAGAACAACATAGTTTAAGATTTACAAGAGTAAGAGGATTAGAAAAAAATTCTAATCAAGCACTCTTAATTTTTTCATGTCATAATCTCAAAAAAATGTCATTATGGAATTGGGAAAAGCAAAAAAATAAGGAAAAAGCCAAAAATATTTTCCCTAATGCTTTAAAAGTTCTAAAAATGATAAAAATATTAAAATCAAAAAAAGACAAAGTAATAATTTTTTTTAAAAATTTCACTTTGTCAACAGTCTGAGAGCTTGTTTAAAGCTCTTATTTAATAGAATTATTTAACTTCTTAATTTGTTCATTTATTTTTAAAATATTTAAAGGTTCTTGAATTAATTGATTGCTAATATGATATTTTAAAATAAGATCATCAATTAATTTGATAGATGATGTAATGTTTTCCTTATTTAGACTTTTACATTTTCTTAATTTATCAATATCCCAAAATAAATTATCATAATATTTTATCATAATCATATTTATCCCACTATTAATCGCCGTTTTAATGAGTTTAGCTTTATTAGCCAACTTTAAAGGCCCCATTAAAAGATCATCAGTCATAATAATATTAGAATAATGCAAATTATTTCGTAAATACTTTACTGTTTTTGCGGAAATAGAAGTAGGCTTTAATAAGGAAAATTGAGGAATGATAAAATGTCCAATCATTAGAGCATCTATTCCACTATCTATTGCTTTAGTAAATGGTAAAATATCTTCTTTAAAAAGTCTTTTAGTTCGCCAAATAACAGGTATTAAATAGTGGCTATTTGTTTTAGTAGCTCCATGACCTGGAAAATGTTTGATAACGGGAATAACATTTTCTTTTTTAAATTCTTCTATATAAGGTAGGGTATTTTGAATAACTTCACTTGCACTAGCACCAAAGCATCTATCTCCTATAGCGTGATTATCAGGAAATCTTTTAATATCTAAAACTGGGGCAAAATTTACATGAATAGTTGATTTGGCTAAAATATGAGCGATGATACTAGCATGTTTTTTGATACTATTTAAATCATGTCTAAATGCAAAGGGACTTTTTAAATTAACAAACTCTTTTGGTAAGCGATTTACTCGGTATCCTTCTTCATCAATGCTAATTAAAAGGGTATAATGTTCTTCCTCTGCCCAAGTATGTATTTGATTGATAAGGCAAATCATTTCCTGATAATTATGATAATTTTTAGAATAAAGAATAACTCCGCCAACATGGTACTCTTTAATAAGTTTTTTGATAATATTTTTATCAGTTGTATTTAATCCTACGAACAACATTTTCTCAAACATATTTCTCACCTATAAAAATTATAACATATTTTAAAATAAGATTGTATTTTTCTTTATAGTACCGTATAATTTAAATAGGTAGGTGGTAATATGTGGTTTATGTGGCTGTTAATAATAATTTTATTAGCTATTTTAGAAGTAGTTACGATTAATTTAGTTAGTATTTGGTTTATTATTAGTGCTATTGTAAGTTTGTTTTTATCTTTTGCTATCGATTCTTTTTATATCCAGTTTGCTGTTTTTGTAGGACTGGGAATAATTCTTTTACTTCTTACTAGACCATATTTAGTAAAAAAGTTATCTAAAGGGAAAGTAAGAACAAATTTTGATCGTATTATTGGTAAGGAAGGTTTAGTAACGGAGAAAATTACAAAATTAAAAGTAGGAGAAGTAAAAGTAGATGGTAAGCGTTGGAGTGCTATTAGCAAAGATGTAATTGATGTAGGCTCTACTGTTATCATTGAAGATATAGATGGCGTAAAACTAATTGTTAGAAAGGGTGAAGAATAATGGAAATATTAATTGCTATATTAGTTTTAATTATCGTTTTAATTATACCGAATATTAAAATAGTTCCACAAGCGAAAGCATATGTTATTGAAAGATTAGGAAGTTATTATACAACCTGGCAAAATGGCTTACATGTAAAAATTCCTTTTGTTGATCGGGTAAGTAAAGTGGTTAGTCTAAAAGAAACAGTCAAAGATTTTGCTCCCCAACCCGTAATTACGAAAGATAATGTAACAATGCAAATTGATACCGTTGTATACTATCAAATAACCGATCCCAAACTTTATACATACGGTGTAGATGCTCCCGTAAGTGCGATTGAAAATTTAACAGCTACGACTTTGCGGAATATTATTGGTGAACTAGAACTAGATCAAACTCTAACAAGTAGAGATATTATTAATGGTAAAATGCGTTCTATATTAGATGAAGCAACTGACCCATGGGGTATTAAAGTAAATAGAGTTGAAGTTAAAAATATTTTACCACCAAGAGATATACAAGATGCTATGGAAAAACAAATGCGGGCTGAAAGAGAACGAAGAGAAAAAATATTGCAAGCAGAAGGTGAAAAGAAATCTAGTGTTTTAATTGCTGAAGGAGAAAAAGAAAGTGCTATTTTAAGAGCTGAAGCTGAAGCCGAGAGTGCTATACGTATTGCCGAAGGTAAAGCTGAAGCTATGCTTAAAATTAAAGAAGCTGAAGCGAAAGGTATTGAGTTATTAAAAAATGCTAAAGCCGATGCCGCTGTTTTAACTTTAAAAAGTTATGAAGCTTTAGGAAAAGTAGCAGATGGGCAGTCTACCAAACTAATTATTCCGTCAAATATGCAAGACATAGCTACTTTTGGAACTACTTTAATGGAGGTTATGAAAGATAAGAAATAGTCTTATCTTTTTTCACAAACTATGGAATATCATACAATAGAACCTTATTATAATAAGGATTCAAAAGTATTAATATTAGGTTCTTTTCCAAGCCGTAAATCGAGAGAGGAAGGATTTTATTATGCTCATCCGCAGAATCGTTTTTGGCAAATTTTATCTCATATTTATAACGAAGAAATTACAGATAAAAAAGCCTTTTTAAAAAAACATCATCTAGCCTTATTCGATGTTTGTGCATCCTGTGAAATTATTGGTTCTAGTGATGCTAGCATTAAAGAAGTAGTGCCTAATGATATATCAAAAATATTGCAAGAAAGTAGGATTACGCATATTATTTTAAATGGTAAAACAGCAACTAGATTATATAATAAATTTATGAAAAATATTTCTATTGAAGTTATAAGTTTGCCTAGTACTAGTCCCGCTAATGCCGCTTTTAGTTTAGAAGCCTTAATTAATGAATATAAAATTATAAAAAACTTTACAGATTAACTGTCAAATTACTTAAAAATAAGCAAAATATTTTTAAGGCTAGTGAAATAGCCCTTTAAAAAAAGATATTCTTATGTTATACTTAACAAGGTGGTAGAATAAATGGATAAGTTAGGATATTCAAAGATAGAAATATTAGTAGTTATAGTTTTATTAGGAATAGTGGCGTTTATTACTATTAATAAAACGTCTTATGCTTTTGCTGTAGATGGGTCGGAAGCTATAGATGAAGTTAAGTATTTAATTAAAGTACAAGCGGAAGATTATGCTTTAGCTAATACTACACTTTTTGATGAAACAGCCACAACATATATTAGTGTAGATGATTTAATAGAGGCTGGTTATTTAATTGGAAATGATGATGGTTTATTAACTGATCCAACTGATTCTTCGAAAAATCTTAATGATACTAAAGTAAGATTAGAATATAATGCGGAAGAAAATAATGTGACGGCAACAGTGGTTGATTAAAGCAAGGGAAAAACTTGCTTTTTATAAAGAAAAAGGGTATAATACTAGTCGTTAAAAAGGAGGAAATTTATTATGGAAGAAAAAATTAGAAATTTAACATTTATAGTTATATTTGGTTTTATCATCATGTTTATTTTAATTATTGGTTTATATTTTAAAGATGGAGGAAGTAGTAACAATTCTACCAAAAGTAGCAGTAGTAGTTCATCTAGTGAATCTAGTTCATCTGATTATGATGTTAGTCAAATGAAAGAAGTAGATGTAGATGATGCTTTAGCTTTATTTGATGAAGAAGGAACTCATGTTTTATATATTGGTCGTAGTACTTGTTCAGTATGTGTTCAATTTGTACCAGTATTAAATGAAGTTCAAGAAGATTTAGATTTTAAAACGAATTATTTAGATGTTGATGCTATTTCATCAATATGGGCTAAAAATAAAACAGATGCTGCTGAAGAAATGTATAATCAAGTAAAAAGACTGACTGATAAATTAGATATTGAAGCATCTGCTAATGGTGAAACAGATACTTTAGGTAATTTGTTTATTTCTAAAGGATTTACTCCAGCTTTAGTTGTTATTAAAGATGGTAAAGTTGTTGAAGGATTTTTTGGATATAGAGATAAAGATACTTTAACTGGTATATTAGAAGAATATCTAAATAGAGCATAAGCTCTATTTTTTTGGGGGAAAAAATCTATAAAAGATATCTAGTAGCATTTATATATCTAGTATGTTATAATGTAGTCAAGATAGCGAGGGTTTATATGAAAAAGAAGGAAATATTAATAATTAGTGTGGTAATTATTATATTGTTACTAATAATATTTGGCATCATTATTTTTACCAAAGATACAGTATCTAAAGCAAATGAAGAAGAACAAATAACAGAACAAGAGCAAAGATTTATTTCTTGTCTGGAAAATGAACTAGGAGCACGCATTAGTAGCAATATTCTAGAATTTAGTGATATTAAACTTAACGATATTATAGATAAAACAGAGGGAATAATGTATTTTAAAGGAGTTCAAAGTGGTAATAACAGTTATATAATAGTTAAAACTAATACCACTTATGACTATGATATTAATAAATACTTTGATTTATATTTTAGTAATAAATATGATACTTTTCAATTATTTGATTTAACAAATGGTATTTATGCTTATTTACATAATAATGAAAATAATACTTCTGAAAGTGAATTATTAATGGCTTGTCAAGGCTCAAACTTAAAGGATATAAAAGTTGAAGATTTTCCATCTAAAACTATTGATAAATTAAATAAAACAGCTAGTATTGTTATTAAAGATGGTTCTTATGAATTAGGTCAAATTACTAATAGTGATGTAATTGTTCAAGTTTTAAATAATATTTCTGTAAGCAAACAATATGGAGAAAACTTTTTATGTGACAGTCATCAATTTGAATTGGAAATGTTAGATGAAAATGAAAAATTAATAGATACGATTTATCTTTGGGGTGATGGTAAAAGAATACTTCCTAAAGTCTTAAAAGTAGAAGGGTGTGGCTATTATTCCATTCAAGATTTTGATATAGATTTTCGAAAAGTCATCGAAGAAAATACAAATTATATATTTTATGGAATTTCTGATTATTCAGAAGAGAGTAAAAAACACTTAACAGCAATATATGAAGATGAAAAATATAAATATTTGATTAATTGGGAAAATAGTGATAAAGTATTAATTCATTTTACATTAAATAATCTATATATGAAACTGGAGTATGCTTTAAATAATAACTATATTACAATAGAACAACTTAAAAGATATGATGGATTATTAATAAGAAAAACAAAATAGAAAGGAAAGTTTGTGTGTTAAATTTAGAAGCTATTGATTTAAAAGAAAATGAATATATTTTAATGACATTTGATGAAATATTAGTATGTACTAAAGATAACGAATTTACGTTAGCTATGTGTATTACAAACGAAAGAATACTTTTATTTCAAGATGTTAATAAACAACTTTTAAGGTTTAGACCGACGATGATGGGTGGATATAAACCAAAATACGAAATGGTTTATGAATTAGATAAAAATAAAATTAAAAGTTTCGAATATAAAAGGGGCATAAATTATCTAAAAGTAGAAAATGATAATATTTTAAAAATCAGCGGTGAAAATTTAGAAAAATTTCTTGTTTAATGTTAATCAAATTAAGAGGAAAGTAAAAAAGGCCAATATCATGATAGTGGAACAAGTTTTGAATTAAAATCTCTTGATTTTAAGTTAATTATTTGAACATATTTATATATGATAATGCTTTTTGTTTGGACCAAGGAAAGTTGCAGGCATAAAAAAATCTCATTCAACGATGAGATGTTTTTTCAAAAATGGTCGAGAAGACAGGATTTGAACCTGCAACCCCTTGGTCCCAAACCAAGTGCACTACCAAATTGTGCTACTTCTCGATACTGGTGCGCCCTAAGGGAGTCGAACCCCTAACCTTTAGATCCGTAGTCTAACGCTCTATCCAATTGAGCTAAGGGCGCATCTCCATTAGTTAGTGCACTTTCAAAATGCATTATCATTATATTATAATTATATGCAAAAATCAAGAGTTTTTATACAAAAAATGTGTAAAAAGTGGCGAAAGATAAAGAAAAAAGATAGAATTATTCATTATCTGAATCTCTATCTTTACCTAATATCTTATCAATAGAATAATGATATTTTTTAGCTAACTCATAAAGTGTAGTTGTAAGAATTAAATTTTTGGCATTCTCATAACGGTTCCAAGTAGGCTGATTAATTTTAAGCTCACTAGAAATTTGTACTTGAGTTAAGCCTTTCTTTAACCGGATTTTCTTTAAATTTTCTCCAGTTACTTTTATTTTGATGTCTGGTTTTTGATTAGCATATTTCTTTTTGTTGTTAAATCCAACAACATAATCAATTGAGACATTAAAATAATTACAGAATTGGTTTAATCTTTTTAAAGGAATAGTATCTGTTCCACATTCCCACATACTATAGCTTCCTTTAGAAACGCCCATAACTTCTGCAATATCTTTTTGTTTCAAACCTGCATTTTCCCTTATTTCCTTCATTCTCGGAAAAATCATATCCATCACCACTTATAATTCTCTCAAAAAATACGTAAATATTATCATTTTGGAGTTTATTTGCATATTATTTTACAATAATAATTTTATATGATAAAATTGTAGTAGGGTGATATCATGAGTAAGAGCCACTATCTGGAAAATATCTTCGCAGATTTAAAAGATGAAATAGCCTTTGATGAAGATGTAGTGGCTTTAGCTAAACTTTTAAAAGTAATGTTAAAATATGATGTAAAGCAAAGTGTCAATAATTGGCTATACTTAATGAAAAACTATAATTTAAAAACATTACGTCAAGAAATTGATTTTACACCCCTTACTAAAGAATTTATCATAGAATTATTGAGATATCAAGATTTAACACAATTATTTTTAAATTTTAAGAGAATTCCTAATGATAATTTAAATCATATTCTAAAAGAATTTATGAATGTTTTTAATAAAGAAAGTGGCATATATCAATATTTTTATGGGCTTATTAAAGAACATAAAAATGAATTAGAGTTATCTGAAATTTACTTTGTTGTTAAGGTATCTTCTAAATTTGATATTTTGGTATTTGATCTGACATCTTTTTTAAAAGAGATTATTAAAATTCATATAAGTTTACATGACATTAATAAAACACTATTTGAGCAGCTTGTGTGTATTCCTAAAAGCCAGAAAGAACAAGCTTTATTAAGAACAATATTTATTGATTATATATAAAATTTTGTGTATAATAAAAATAGTTGAGGTATTTATATGAAATATTTTTTGGCAGTTGATAAAGGTTCTTTTTATAGTAATAAAGAGCGCTTTAAAAGAATTAGATTATCATTATTAAATGAGTCATTAGCTAGTGATAATAATTTAGAAGCACTATGTACATTTACGTCTACTTTTTCTACGGTTTCTCAATTAAAAGCTTTTTTAATAGCTCAAAAATTATTAGAACCAAGATTAAGTATTCATGATTTAACAATGGTATATTTTAAAGATTTTGATAGATCTATGGATATAGTGTACGCTATTGATGCTAATTATTTTGATTTAGAATATTTAAAACAAGCTATTTACAGTCAGGCTCTAAAACCAGTATTTATTAAATCTTTAATGGAAAAGTACTATAAAAATAAATTAGTTTTAGAAGAAATAAAAGCTTTAAGAGTATTCTATTCTAATATGTATCCGAATTCCCAGATACTTTACCGAGTAATATCATCTTTAGTAGATAAATTATGCTTAAAAAATGAAATAAATGATAAAAATTATTTAGCACTATATGAATTAGCTATGTTTGTCTCTAGAGCGTGTAATCCTAACCGTGATGTAATAATTCATGAGCAAGAAAAGAAAAATGATATTAAAATTGAAGGTGAGAAAGATAGAGAAGAAGAACAAATACGGTGGTTTTAAAAATGTCAATTTATTGTCAAGAAATGGTAATATTACTTCATAATTGTGTAAATATTTAGTATTATATTAATGTAAAAGGGAGCGGTGTATATGTTATATCCTTCGATTGATAAGTTATTAAATATTGTGGATTCAAAGTATATTCTAGTTCATGTAGCATCTATTAGAAGTAAACAAATGCTTGAAAATAGACATTTTCAAATGAAAGAAAATGAATATATTAACAAAAAAGAACTAGGAAGAGCTTTAGAAGAAATCGAAAAAGGATTAGTAAAAATTAAAAAATAATATTTTTAAGAAAAAAACTCTTGATTTTAGCTATCTCATATGGTAAGATAGTTATGTTCTTTGGGGAATTAGCTCAGTTGGCTAGAGCATCACGCTTGCACCGTGAGGGTCAAGGGTTCGAGTCCCTTATTCTCCACCATTTAGAATTTTAGCCCGTAATTACGGGTTTTTAAATACTTATTTTTTATTATAAATTGACAGAAAGCCATAACTTGTTATGGTTTTTTTGTTGCTAATTTGTTATAATAAATAATAGGGTAGTGTGATGACATGGAAAGACATTTAAAAAGAGTGGAATTAGAAAAAATAGATGCTTATTTTAGAGCAGCTAATTATTTAGCAGCAGGAGAACTTTATTTAAAAGATAATCCTTTACTAAAAGAGCCGTTAAAATTAGAACATATAAAAAATAAATTAGTTGGGCATTGGGGAACAACTCCCGGTCAAAATTTTTGCTATGTTCATTTAAATCGTATTATTAAAAAAAATAATTTAGATATGATTTTTATTTCGGGACCAGGACATGGAGGAGGAGCAGCTTACTCTAATGTATATCTAGAAGGAACTTATAGTGAAATTTATCCAGAAATATCTTATGATGGAGAAGGATTAAAAAAATTAATGAAGCGTTTTAGTTTTCCTGGCGGGACATCTAGTCATGTAGCTCCAGAAGTTCCTGGTAGTATTAATGAAGGTGGCGAACTGGGTTACAGTTTATCTCATGCTTTTGGAGCCGTCCTTGATAATCCTAATCTTTGGGCGGCCTGCATTATTGGTGATGGAGAAGCAGAAACAGGCCCTCTAGCTACTAGTTGGCAGTTAAATAAGTTTTTAAATCCTATTAATGATGGAGTAGTATTGCCAATTCTTCATTTAAATGGATATAAAATTGCTAATCCTACTGTTTTAGCTAGAATTAGTAAAGAAGAATTAACCTATTATTTGGAAGGTATGGGTTGGCAACCTTATTTTGTAGAATATGAAAATGAAGCACAAATTCATGAAGAAATGGCAGGTACTCTAGATACTATTGTTGAGGAAATTAGAAAAATAAAAGAGCATGCAGCTTTACATAATGATACAACTAGACCTATGTGGCCTATGATTGTTTTAAAAACACCAAAAGGTTGGACAGGACCTAAAGTTGTTGAAGAAAAAATTGTTGAAGGTACTTTTAGAGCTCATCAAGTTCCCGTAATGGTTGATAAAGAACATAGTAGTAACTTAAGCATATTAGAAGATTGGTTAAAAAGTTATCGTCCTTGGGAATTGTTTGATGAGAATGGTACTTTAAAAAAAGGCTTACAAGAATTAATACCTCCAAAAGAAAAAAGAATGGGAGCAAGTATTTATGCGAATGGTGGCCTTATTTTAAAAGAATTAAATATTCCGGATTATCGCAATTATACAATTGATGTAGTTAATCCCGGTCAAGTAACTGCTAGTGATATGACCGTTTTAGGAACATTCATACGTGATATAATTAAATTAAATCCCCATAATTATCGTATTTTTGGCCCTGATGAAGCCTTAAGTAATCGTTTAAGTCATGTTTTTGAAGTAACAAATCGTAAATGGAATGGAGAAACTATTAAAGGTGATGAATATTTAAATACTGATGGGGCTATTATTGATACTTTTTTATCAGAGCATGCTTGTGAAGGTATGTTAGAAGGATATTTATTAACCGGAAGACATGGCTTTATTCATACCTACGAATCTTTTTCCCGGATTATTGATTCTATGGTATCGCAACATGCGAAATGGTTAAAAGTTTGTAAGGAACTTCCATGGCGTTCATCTATTTCTAGTTTAAATATAATTCTAACTAGTCATGTATGGCAACAAGATCATAATGGGTATACCCATCAAGATCCAGGCTTCCTAAATCATATTGTAACTAAAAAACCCGAAATAGTAAGAATTTATTTACCAATAGACGCTAATACTTTATTATCGACGTTTGATCATATAAGCAGAACCAAAGATTATATCAATGTCGTGGTGGCAAGTAAACACTTATCGCTTCAATGGCTAGATCAAAATAAGGCCATTGAACATTGTCGTAAAGGAATAGGCATTCTAGATTTTGCTAGTAATGATAAAGGTAACCCAGATATTGTTTTAGCTAGCGCTGGAGATACACCAAATTTAGAAATTCTTGCCGCTTCCATTCTTTTACGAAAAAATATTCCTAATATAAAAATTAGAGTAGTAAATGTTATTGATTTAATGCGTCTAATTCCTAATACATCTCACCCTCATGGTTTAACAGATGTAGACTATGATAAAATATTTACGAAAGATAAACCAATTATTTTTGCTTTCCATGGTTATCCAAACTTAATACATGAACTAACTTATAAAAGAGCAAATCAAGATTTACATGTTCGAGGTTATATGGAAGAAGGAGCTATTACCACATCTTTTGATATGCGGGTATTAAATAAAATTGATCGTTATAATTTATGTAAACTAGCTATAAAACACTTGAAATTAAATTCTATAGAAGCTATAAAATTAAATGATTATTGTGACATAATGCTTGCTAAACATAAAAAGTATATTAAAGAACACGGAGTAGATATGGAAGAAGTAGTTAATTTTGAATTTGATTTTTTAGGAGGAAAACAATATGAATTATGATTATATTATCGTTGGAGCAGGCATAGGCGGCTTAAGTGCGGGATTGAATTTAGCTTTTAATAAGAAAAAAGTATTAATACTAGAAAAAAATAGTCTTCCAGGGGGTATAGTAACTACTATTAAAAAAGGTCGTTTTGAATTTGATACTAGCTTATATGATTTACTTGACTATGGAAGTGAAGAACATATTGGTTCATTGCAAAGAATATTTAAAAAATTTGGTTTGGATATAGATACTATATCTATACCATATAATATTAGAATTAAAAGTCTAGATGAAAAGTTTGATGAAGTAATGAAAGGGGATATTGATGATTGGATATTACGTCTAGAAGAACTTTATAGTGGTTCTATGAGTACCTTTAGAAGTTTACTTCCGGTTTTAAAAGAAATAGATGAAGCTTTAAATCTTTTAAAAAAAGGAAAGAAAGACTCTTTAAAAGATTTCCCTAATTTTATAAAATATTTAGATAAAAATGCTTATGAAGCTTTAGTCGATTTAAATCTTCCAACTGAAACGATCCATGTTTTAGGATATCTATGGATTGAAATAGGAAGTCCCTTAAATAAATTAAGTTTTATTGATTTTGCTGAATTTATGTACAAGTACATATTTAAAAGACCAGTAGCCCTAGCTAATAAAAATATTGATTTTACTTTAAAGCTCGTTAATAGATTTCAAGAACTAGGTGGAAAAATATATTATCGATCTTGGGTTAAGGAGATTAGAAATTTAGGTGAAAAACAAGAAGTAGTATTAGAAGATGGTACTAGTTATCAAGCTAAAGAAGTCATTTGCAATTTACCTGAACGCTATGTCATTAAAAATCTTATTAAAGAAGATTATCCTTTCCTAAATCAAAAAGAAAATGCTAGAACCTTATCTATGAATGGTCTTGTAGTTTATTTAGGCTTAAATAAGTCTTATCAAGATTTAAAGCTATACAATTACCGTTATTATGAATTTCAAAATCTAAATAGTATGACAAATATGAAAAGTATGAAAGAATTTTATCATCATACAATAGAAGCTATTGTACCTAATATTGTAAATGAAAAAGCTAGTCCTAAAAATACAACTATTTTAGTTTTAAAAACTTTATATAATGATGCTCCTTGGAACAAAATAAATGCTAGTAATTATTATCAAATAAAAAATGATTTAGCAAAAAGTTTAATTGAAGAGTTTGAATTAGCATTTAATATTGATATAAAAGAATATATTGAAGAAATGGTTGTAGCAACACCTTTTACTTTTAAAAAATTTACTAATAGAAGTAATGGTTCTATCTTTGGACCAATGCGTCTAGGTTATGATAATAGTATTAATAGACTTATTTCTTATAAAGAAGAAGGTATCCCTCATTTAAGTTTTGTTGGAGAAGCATCTATTTTTGGTGGAGGGTTAGATAATGCAATTTACAGTGGTTATTATATTACGGAACAATTGTTAAAAGAAGAAAGGAGAAATGATTAATGGAAATAATAGATAAACTGGATAAAATGGCTCAAGAAAGGAAAGAAATTATTGAAAGTTTTAGTAAGAAAAAACCAGAAAATACATATATAGATGATTATGTAGAAAAATTATCTTCTCTTTATCATACGGTAATAACAGATATTAAAGAAGAAACTAAAGATGTAAAAACTTTTACTTTAGAAGCTGATAAAACATCTAATACTCCAAGTCTTGCACCTTTTTACGCTGGACAGTATATTACAATTCATGTAAATGTTGATGATGTCCCAACAACTAGAGCTTATTCTCTATCATCAAGCCCGGCTTTAGCTAGTAAAGGTATTTATAAAATTACAATTAAAAGAGTACCAAATGGTTTAGTTAGTAATTATATGTTAGATGAAATGCACGTGGGTGATAAATTAGATATATCAGCACCAGCCGGAGATTTTGGCTATAATCCTATTTGTGATGAAGAAAATGTGATAGCCATCGCGGGTGGTTCCGGTATTACTCCTTTTATGTCTTTAGCTTATGCTATTTTAGAGGGTATATATGATTGTAATTTAACGGTATTTTATAGTGTTAAAACATATGATGATATTATCTTTAAAGATGAAATAGAAGCGATTAATAAGAAAAAGAAAAAAGTTAAATTTGTTATTACTTTAACAAGAGAAGAAAAAGA
>CALVQM010000021.1 GCA_944358125.1 uncultured Bacilli bacterium | reverse complement strand
TGGGGTTTTGGTGAGTCGGAAAGGAGTTGGTTGTATGGAGTTTCGGCTAGTAGTAATATTACCGTATAAAAAAACATTAGTCATAGTGATACAACTAACGTCAACTAAACATAGTAGGCATTAGATCGCGCCCCAATGCTCTACAAATTAATTGTATCATATATACAGTTTTTTAACAATCATTTTTTGTATTAAAAATTTTGTTAATACTTTACTTAAAAATAAATAGTTAGGTATTTTTCTGTGTCGAAAATGATAGTCGAATTTTGTCGACCTGTTTTTCTTGCTTTTTTAAGCATGATATTTCATAATAGAAGCTGTTATCTTATTTAGTGGTAGCGCCTGCTTTCTTTTATAAGTAGTATAAACTACTTGAATTTAATTCAGGGGGTTTTACGAAAGTAGGAGGATGTAAATGAACGAAGAAATAAAGTATTTGTTTATTATAATAATTATGCTCATCTCTATTATTAGAGATGAAAATAAAAAAAGACGTTAGCCAAAAAGGCATAACGCCAACCCAAAAAGTAGGCGTTATCCACTAGATGGATAACACTTACGTATTTAATATAGCATATTTTAAATAGATTGACAAGGAAGAATTCCAAAAAAATTTGACAATACTAAAAAAATATGATAGTATAAATACCGACTTTTGAAAGGGGGATTTAAAAATGAATAAAAAAGAAATAATTATTGGTGCACTCAAAAGTCATATTAATATGAATTTAAAATCAGCACTACTAAAAGGATTAAATGGTGGAGTAGAAGATGAGAAAGGATACCTACCTATCATAGTTGAAGAATTTTTAGCAAATCCATTATATGTAGAATTTCTTGTAACTAAAATAGCAGAAGGTACTTATACTCGTTTTGAACCACAATTAGATTTTGAAGAAGGATTACAACATGTTTGTGATTATTTAACACCTGAAGTAATTGCTAAAAGAGCTATATCAGTGCACCCACTAGCTTATCAAGACATTATGAATATTCGCCGTTTTGCTCAAGACGGATTTGGAACAACTAAAAAAAGATAGTTGTTCTTTTATATTACACCAAAATAATGCAAAAAAGATATTGTCTAAACACTAAAAATTTAGTATAATAAAAACTAGAATAGGGTGAGACAAATGGAAAACGAAGAAAAAATAAAAAATAATCCAGAAAATACCAAAGATAACACTAAAAAAAGAATTATATTAGGATCTTTAATAATTGTCATGTCTATTGTAATTATTGGCTTAAGTATATCTTATGCTTATTATTTAAATACGATTGAAGAAGTTAATCCCGAAAATCAAGGAACAAACATTACTAGTGGAAAATTAAGTATGAACTTTACAACTGACCAGTATATTAAAGCCACAGCAGCTGGTTTAATTAACGATGAAGATGTTTTAGATCCAAGCAATAACAATTTTACTCAATTTAGTGTTAGCTTTGCCGATGATAATTCTGTTGACAGTGCAACTTATAATTTATATTTAACAGAAATAAGCATGACTCAAAATTTCAAAAATGAAGATGTAAAATGGGCTTTATATAATTCATCTGATGTACAGGTTGCAAATGGTAATTTTAGCACAGCAACTTTAAGTAGTACCGCAAATGGTGATGGAACTTATAATGCTGATAATATTACTTTAAAAAACGATATAACTATTAGTCCTGGAACGACCAATTCATATAAATTATATATTTGGTTAAGTAATGATGATCAAACAAATCAAATAGATTTATTAAATGGCACCTTAAATGCTAAAGTAGGCTTTAGAGCTACTGCTGGAAACTAACTTAGACAATGTTCTAAGTTTTCTTTTTGCCCACATTTTGGTATTTAATAAAGTGTAAATTTATGTTATAATGATTTTACGATAGTAGGAGGTAAGAATGAGATTTATTGAAATAAAAAATTGTTATAAAGTTTATAAAAATGGTGTAGCAGCCATAGCAGATTTAACCTTAAATATTAATAAAGGAGAATTTGTTTTTGTAATTGGAGCTAGTGGTTCTGGGAAATCCACTTTAATTAAAATGTTATATCGGGAAGAAAAACCAACGAAAGGTACTGTCGAAATAGGTGGTATAAATGTTGGAAAACTACGTAATAGAACTGTTTATAAATTAAGAAGAAAACTAGGGATTGTCTTCCAAGACTTTAAATTATTACCTAAACTAACGGTGTATGAAAATGTTGCTTTTGCCCTAGAATGTTTAGGTATGAAAAGTAAAGAGATTAGACCCAAAGTAATTAAAGCCCTAGATCATGTTGGCTTAAAAGAAAAGTTAAGAAGTTTTCCTAATGAATTATCAGGTGGTGAACAACAAAGAGTATGTATTGCAAGAGCTATCGTAAATAAACCTAAATTATTAATTTGTGATGAACCGACCGGAAACCTAGATCCTAAAACGAGTATGGAAATCATGGACGTTTTAGAAACAATTAATAAAGAGCTTGGTACCACCATAATTATGGCTACTCATGATAAAGAAATTGTTAATCGGATGAAAAAAAGAGTAATCGTTTTAGACAGTGGTATTTTATCCGAAGACCATGAGAAAGGAAGTTATAAAGCCCATGAAAGCATTTAGAATTTTTATAAGAAGTATTAGAGACTCTGTTAAAAGTATATTTCGTAACTTTAGTTTAAGTATTGCTAGTATTTTATGTACCACAATCACTCTTATTTTAGTAGCTATAGCTATTGTAATAACCATAAATGTAAATCATATTACTGATGATTTAGAGCAAGAATTAACGATTGTTGTTTATGCTGATGCTGATACTAGTGATGAAAGACTAGATGAAATCGAAAAAGAAATTAAAAATATTTCTACTGTTTCAGAAGTTGTATCTAAAACCAAAGAAGAGTGGCGTTTAGAAATGCAAAGTTATTCTGATACTTTAAATACAACTCTAGATTATTTAGAAGAAAATCCTTTATTAGATTCATATATTGTAACTGTAGAAAATGTTGATGATTTAAGACCAACCGCTTTAGAAATAAGAGAAATAAAAAATGTCGAAAGTGCCAACTATGGTGAAGGAATGGTTGAAGAAATCATCACCATATTTGATGTTATAAAAACAATAACTATTGTTATGGTTGTAGCTTTAATCGTTGTAACAGCTTTCTTAATCAGTAATACTATTAAATTGACGATATTCTCTAGACGTAATGAAATTGAAATCATGCGTTTAGTAGGAAGTAGTAATACCAGTGTTAGATTACCATTTGTTTTTGAAGGTTTCCTACTAGGCATACTAGGTTCTATTATTCCTATTATTATATTAATATACGGATACTTAATCATGTATGAAAAAATAAGTAATTCTTCATCATTAAGCATAATTGAACTTGTTCGTCCAATGCCATTTGTTTTACTAGCCAGCCTTGCTTTATTATTAATCGGTTGTGTAGTTGGTATGTTTGGTTCAGCTAGAGCAGTAAGGAAGTATTTAAAAATATGATAAAGAAAGTTTTAGATATTAGCATAAGAACTATTCTTCTTTTCCTAATTATCATAAATATCTTTCCACCTGCGGAAGTTTATGCCGCTAGTGGCACAACTTTAGGTGATTTAAGAAGAGAATATGAAAAACTATTAGCCGAAAAACAAGCTAATGATGCTGCCAAAGAAAATGCCCAAAATGAAATAGCCGAAAGAGAAGCAGCCATTAATAAAGCCAATGAAGAAATATCACAAGCTGAAGATCAATATGATGAAGCTGAAGCAGCTATAGTTGAATCCAATGAAAATATTGAAAAATTAACTGGTGAAGCTGAAAAAGTATTACTATACATGCAGCAAATGCAAGGCCAAAATGCCTATGTTGAATATGTAAGTGGAGCATCAAGCATGACTGAATTAATTATGCGGGTGGAAGCTGTAAGTCAAATTAGTGGTTATATCCAAAAAACAACTAAAAATTTAGAAGCCGAAATCAAAAAAAATGAAGAATTAAAAGTTGAGTTAACTGAAAAGCAAGAAAAATTAGAAGAACAAGTAGTATCTTATCAAGCAACTATCGCTAAATATTATGATGATATTGGTGAATATGATAGTTATGCTCAAGATATAAATAGTAAAGTAGAAATTGCTAAAAACGATTATGAAGATAATCGAAAAGTTTGTATCCAAAATCTTGGCGAAGATAATGTCAATGATAATACTTTATTATCAAGTTGTAGTTCAATGCCTATTAGTGGAGGCTGGTCAAGGCCTTTACAATCAGGTGTTATTACAAGTTTAATTGGTTCACGTTGGGGAAGATATCATAATGCCCTAGATTTAGGTGGTAATGCTGAAGGAACTCCAGTATATGCAGCTGCCTCTGGAACCGTTGTTGCAACTTACTACCGTCAAAGATGTGGTGGTAATGAAGTATTTATCTATAGTTATGTAAATGGTAAATATTATACTCATTATTATTACCACTTATTAAGTTATACAGTTAGTGTTGGTGATACCGTAACTCAAAATACCATAATTGGTTATGTTGGTGGTGGAAGACAAACTTCATATGCTTATGGAGGATATGACACATGTACTACTGGAGCCCATCTTCATTACGGTATAGCCGAAGGTAGAAAAACTTCTCATACAACCAATGTTTTAACCAATATTCCTGGATTTAGTAACTATGTTGGTTTCCGTTGGTCCAGTCGAGTAATATAGCATTCTTAAAAAGGAATGCTTTTTCTCTGTACAAATAACTAAAAATAATATATAATTTAGATAATAAAGGTGATTATAGTGCGATATAAAAAAGCAAATAAAAAAGATTTACCATTTTTAACAGAATGTCTCATTCATGCAATATTACCTTTTATAAAAGGTGATAAAGAAAAGCTAAAAGTTATAGCCAGTATGAATGATTATGTATCTAAAAGTTATAATGAATATACTCTAATTTATAGATTTCTAAAACCTATAGGCCTTTATCATTTAAAAAACAAAGAATTAAGTTTATTATATATCATAAAAGAATATCAAAATGAATGTTTAGAAACCAAAGTATTTAATAAAATAAAAGATAATATAAATACTATTAAATTAAGTAAAGAAGATATTAAATCTAAAAATTTCTATCAAAATCATGGTTTTATAAAATGTAAAGAAACAAAAGAGGAAGTAATTTTAAGGAAGGAATGAAGAAAATGAAAATTAATGATTTTTTAAAACAAATAGCTAGTGATATTACCATAACCAATAAACTTCTAACCAAAGATGAAATATACTACAAATTAAAATATATTGGTATTAAAAAAGATAATAGTCTTGCTAATGACATAGAAGCTTTTTATGAAAACTTTTTAAAGAATTTAAATAACTCATTAGTACGTCATATTACAAGAAAGACCGGTCAAAAAGAAAATACAACTTACTACCTAGGCTTATATACGGAAGCTCGGGCTAGTTATACGGAGTCATGTAAAGTATACTTTCCTGTTAAATATGAATATATGATTAGTGCTTTAAAAACAATATTTTCTTATTTAATCAGAAATAGTGTCGAATCTGTCGTTAAATTCCATTTAAAAGCTACTAACGAAAACATCGTAATTCGTTTCTATCATGAAAGTGATGTCATGCCATTTATTAGTTATTGCAACAATAATTTTATATTAGAAGACTTACTTGAGGCAACTAATCCTTTTATTGCTACTATCTATGGTATTGGAATTGTCAAAGATGATAATACATTAAGTACTTATAATAACACTTTAAGTGAAATTCTAGCCGATTATTTTGCTCTTTTAAAAGAACATAATGCCCTAGATAAAATAAGTGATCTTCACTTTTTAGATTATGTCATTAAAAGAGGAGAAATAGAAGAAAATGAAATTATAAAGTTTGATTTAAAAGCTATTGAAAGTAATATTAAAGCTATTTTATCTCATCGTAATCCCTTAAATTAAAAAGTTCTTGCTATAAAAAGAAATGTGCGATAAAATAATAAGGCATGGGAGAATTATGAAAAGAGTTTTAATATATTTGCATACTTTATTAAGAAAAAATGATTGTATAGTTGTAGCAACCAGTGGAGGACCAGATTCCATGTGTCTTCTTCATTTATTGTGTGAGTTAAAACAAGAGTTAAATTTAAAGCTAATTGTTGCTCATGTCAATCATAACTTAAGAGAAGCAAGTAAAATGGAAGCTTCTTTTGTCCAAAAAGTATGTGAAGAAAATAATCTCATATATGAATATTTAGAAATAAAAGATTATGGCCAAGAAAACATAGAACAAGCAGCTCGTCTCAAACGCTATAACTTTTTTGATGAACTAGTGCATACTTACCATGCAAAGTACTTAATGACGGCCCATCATGGAGACGATTTAATGGAAACTATATTAATGCGTCTAACTAGAGGCAGTAGCTTAAAAGGTTATGCTGGTTTTAAAAAGGAATATGAAAAAGATAATTATAAAGTAGTAAGACCTCTAATTACCCAAACGAAACAAGAAATAATAGAATATATGGATAATTTAGGCTTAAAATATTTTATTGATGAAAGTAATTTCAGTGATAAATACACAAGAAATCGTTATCGTAAAAACATTCTTCCCTTTTTAAAACAAGAAGATCCTCAAGTCCATCACAAGTATTTAAAGTTTAGTGAAGAATTAATTAGTGTAAATAACTTTTTAGAAACTTATATAAGTAATTTAATAAAAGATATAAGTGATGAAGCCGGATTAAAAATTGATAAACTAAAAGAATTAGATAATTTTTTATTAAGAAAAGTAATTGAATACACTTTAAATGCTATTTATATTAATGATTTGTTTTTAGTAAATGATAAACATACTGATTTAATTATTGGTATGATCCGAAAAGGTAAATCAAATAGTAGTATTACTCTTCCTAATAATTATCAAGCCCTAAAAAGTTATAATTATTACAAAATAGAGAAGATTAATAAAGAAGCTGCTTATGAATATATTTTAGAAGATGAAGTCATATTACCTAATCAAAAAGCCATAAGAAAAGTTTCACAAAAAGAGGACAAAAGTAATAACACCATCAGATTAAATAGTAAAGATATCACTTTACCAATAAAAATTAGAACCAGAAAAAATGGTGATCGAATGCTGGTAAAAAATCTAAATGGAACTAAAAAGATTAAAAATATATTTATTGATGAAAAAATACCCATCGCCAAAAGAGGGGAAATTCCTATCGTAACTGATAGCAATAATACCATTCTTTGGCTTCCTGGTGTCAAAAAATCAAAATTTGATGTAGAAACAAGCGGAATATATGATATAATACTTTCATATGAGGAGGAATAACATGAATATAAAAGATGTAAAAAAGAACAATGCTGTAAAGAATTTTTTCCCTTATCTAGTATTGTTTATAATTATTATAGCAACATTCTTTATCCTTAATTTAGGAGGAAAAAAAGTTAATGAGCTAACAACTGGAGAATTACTAACAGCTTTAGAACAAAAAGAAGTAACAGAAATTACTATCATGCCTAAAAGTAGTGAATCGGTATATTATGTTACTGGTAAATTAGAAGGATATAAAGATAATGAAACATTTACTTCAAGAGTAGTAGAAGCCGAAATATCTAATATCCTAACTTTAACCGAAGAAAATGAAATAAAAGAATATGAAACAGAATCTGATCCTGGAACTAGTCCTGTTTTATATATTATTGTAAATATTTTACCATTAGTTTTACTAATTGTTATATCTTACATTTTATTTTCTAAATTAGCTAGTTCTAATAAAGGATCTATGGACTTTGGTAAGAGTAGAGCCAAACTTAGTGATGATAAACATCAAGCTAAATTCGCTGATGTTGCCGGTTTAAAAGAAGAAAAAGAAGAAGTAAAAGAACTAATTGATTTTCTAAAAAATCCTAAAAAGTTCCAAAAATTAGGTGCGAGAATTCCTAAAGGTGTCCTATTAGTAGGTCCTCCAGGAACAGGTAAAACTCTTTTAGCTCGTGCTGTTGCCGGTGAAGCTAATGTACCATTCTTCTATATAAGTGGTTCTGATTTTGTTGAGTTATTCGTTGGTGTTGGAGCCTCACGTGTTCGTGAAATGTTTAAAGATGCCAAAAGAAGTGCTCCATGCTTAATTTTTATTGATGAAATAGATGCTGTCGGTCGTCAAAGAGGCACAGGTTTAGGTGGTGGCCATGACGAACGGGAACAAACTCTAAACCAATTATTAACCGAAATGGACGGTTTTGGCGAAAATGAAGGAATAATCATTATGGCTGCTACCAATAGACCTGATGTTCTAGACCCAGCCTTACTTCGTCCCGGACGTTTTGACCGTCAAGTAACAGTAAGCTTACCAGATGCCAATGAACGTGAACAAATACTTAAAGTTCATGCTAAAAATAAAATTTTAGCACCAGAAGTAAACTTAAAGAACTTAAGTTTAAGAACTCCAGGATTTAGTGGAGCCGATCTAGAAAATCTTCTTAATGAAGCCGCTCTACTAGCCGTAAGACGTAACAAAGATGCTATAACTATGGACGAAATAGATGAAGCAACTGACCGTGTTTTAATGGGGCCAGCTAAAGTAAGTCGCAAAATTACTGATAAAGAAAAACGTCTTGTTGCTATTCATGAATCAGGTCATGCTGTAATCGGCTTAAAACTAGAAGATGCCAATGAAGTACATAAAATCACTATTATTCCAAGAGGTGTTGCCGGTGGTTACACGATGATGCTTCCAAAAGAAGAAAAAATTGGTATCATGACCAAAAATGAATTAGAAGCCCAAATTACAGGACTACTTGGTGGCCGTGTAAGTGAAGAAATGTATCTTGGTGAAATCACAACGGGAGCTAGCGATGACTTTAAAAGAGCTACTAATATTGCCCGTGCTATGGTTACTGAATATGGTATGAGTGATTTAGGCCCTGTAGAATATGAAGAAAAACAAGAAGGAGTATTCCTAGGCCGTGATTATGGCAAAGCTAAAAACTTCTCTGATAAAGTAGCTCATGAAATTGATGAAGAAGTAAGAAAAATTATTAATGAGTGCTATAAGAAAGCAGAAGACATTTTAAAAGCCAATAAAGATTTAGTTATGTTACTAGCAGATGCCCTAGTAGAAAATGAAACTTTAACTAAAGAACAAATTGACTCTTTAGTTAAAACTGGTAAATTAACTAAAGAAGAAGATAAACCCGAAGATAGAACTTTAACAGAATTAAGAGAAACAGCTAAAGAACGGGGAATTAAAGGCTACACAAAAATGAGTAAAGAAGAATTAGAAGAAGCTTTAAAAAATGAATAAGCTTCTTTTTTCTTTAGAAAAGGATTGTTGTTAAGCCCAAAATTTGTTACAATGATATGGGAGTGTTTTATGAATAGAGTAGATAAGATTAATTATTATTTAGACATGGCTGAAGTAGCTTTAGAGCGTTCTACCTGTCTTCGAAGAAAATGGGGAGCTGTCATTGTTAAAAATGATGAAATTATAGCAACCGGCTATAATGGTGCCCCAAGAGGAAGAAAAAACTGCATTGACCTAAATTATTGTATGCGTGAAAAAATGCATATTCCAAGAGGAGAACGATACGAAATGTGTCGTAGTGTCCATGCCGAGGCTAATGCTATTATTAGTGCTGCCCGTAAGGATTGCCTAGATGCCACTTTATATATGGTAGGAATAGAAGCATCAACGAAAGAATATGTAAGTCATTCAAGACCATGTGCTATGTGTAAGCGCTTGATTATTAATGCTGGTATTAAAAATATTGTCATTCGTAATACTAAAAATGAATATGAAATAATTGAGACAAAAGAATTTATTGAAAATGATGAAACTTTAGATATGGTAATGGGATACTAATTATCCCATTTTTCTATGGAAAAAATAAATAATATCTAGCAATTTTCTAAAAAACATGATAATATTAAATAGTAGTATAATAAGGACGGGGATTACCTTGAAAAAAAGATTTATATTTGATGAAACATATATAAAAAAATATGCTAAAAAAGGAAGACTAAAATGGTTAATTTTTGGTTCTACAGCCCTAGTATTAATTATTGTCATAATAATAATTATTTTAGCTACCAAAGATGAACCTGTTAGTCCAGTAGAACCAGCAGAACCTACATATAAATTAAAAGAAGAACTAACAATCGAATCAGGTTCAGCTCTTCCTGAAGTAAGTGACTATTTTGATGAATTAGAAAATGTTGATTTAAATAGTATCATAATTACTTATCCTGATGAATTTGAATTAAGTTATGATACTTCATTATGTAGTGAAGAAGAAATAGAAGAAATTTATAAAGAAGAAGAACCTGATTATACGGGTTATGACTGTGTAAAAAATATTTTAATTACTCCTGCTACATATGGTGTAACGATTGAAATAGAAGGGGAAGAATATACAGTTAATTTAAATGTCGAAGATACTACTTCTCCAACAGTTATAACTAAAGATTTGGAAATATATGAAGGAGAAACATATGAAATAGCAGATTTTATAGATGCTTGTTATGATGCTACTAGTGAATGTACTATTGCGTTTTACCAAGATGATACAGACGAAGAAGGAAATCCCGTAGATTATGGAAGTATTGACAGCATTGGTGAACATACCATAAAAATTATAGCAACTGATGAATATAATAATACTACTGATCCAATTGAAGTAAAACTAACAATTTTAGAAGCCGAAAATACAATGTACACAGTAACATTTAATAGTGATGGCGGATCAGCTGTTAAAAGAAAACGGGTAGCCGAAAATGGTAGTGTAATTGAACCGACTGAACCAACTAAAGAAGGTTATAATTTCCTAGGATGGTATTTAAATGATACAAAGTTTGACTTTAATACCAAAATAACTAGTGATATAACCCTAATTGCTAAATGGGAAGAAATTACTGCTGAAAATACAGGTGGAAATGGTGGCGGAGGAACTACTGTTGGTCCGGTAATATCTAGTATATCTCTAAATTACAAGACTATCTACTTAAGTCCAGGTCAAACTAAAACCGTTACAGCCTACGTAAAACCATCTAATAGTATTATAACATGGACAAGTTCCAATACATCAGTAGCAACTGTATCAAATGGAAATATTACTGGTGTTGGTAATGGAACAGCTATTATAACTGCAACTGCTAATGGTAAGAGTGCCAGTGTGGAAGTAATAGTTGGAGGTAGTGGTAGTGGCTCAAGTTGTTCTTATGGTAATGCTACATATAACACAAGTTATATCTTATCCGTAGACTTAACCCAAAACGGTTGTGCGATAAATCCTAATTCCACACCAAACGAAACTTTATCAACTAGTGATTATCAAAGAGTTGTAAATGAATTAACTTCTATGGGCTTTAAAATAACTGATAGAGACTTTGACCATAAACCAGTTACTCAAAAAATAAGAAATACAAGTGGTACTGGTTTAGTTGGTTATCAAATAACTGTAACCGTATCTATTATTGATACAGCTAATCCATATGTTGTAATGAAAGCAAGATATATTTTAAGAAGTGATGGTACAAGGCAATTCCTCGAAAACAATATTTGTAAAAATAATGTATGTTTTAGCTAAAAGAGTGAAGAAATTCATTCTTTTTTTCATATGAAAAAAGAACAACATTTCTGTCATTCTTATCTATTATCTCTAAAACGATTTTTAGGATCAAGTATTTTTTTACGTAACCGAATATCTGTTGGTGTAACTTCAACTAATTCATCATCTGCAATAAACTCTAAAGCTTCCTCTAAAGTAAATTTCTTTGGTTTTGTAAGATTAATCGCCTCATCACTACCACTAGCTCTTGTATTAGTTAAGTTTTTATTTTTACAAGGATTAACATCTAAATCGTTATCCCGATTATGAATACCAATAATCATACCAATATAAACTTCGGTTGCTGGTTCAATAATAAGTGTTCCTCTATCTTCTAAATTCCATAAAGAATAACCTAAAGCTTTTCCATTTTCCATCGATACTAAAACCCCATTTTTACGACCAACTATTTCTCCAGCATAAGGCTTATAATCAGAAAAACTTCTTATCATAACTCCTTCACCTTTAGTATTGGTAATAAAGCTACTTCGATAACCAATTAAACCTCTAGTTGGAGCTGAAAACTCTAAATGTACATAATTATTTTCTTCATTATTGGTAATAACTTCTAGTGTAGCTTTTCTTTCTTGTAAATCATTTATTACAGTACCAGAATAATCACTAGGAACATTAATAATAACTTTCTCAAATGGTTCATATTTCTTACCATCACGTATTTCAAATAATACTTCTGGTTTAGAAACTGAAAGCTCATAACCTTCCCGTCTCATATTTTCCAGTAATATCGATAAATGTAATTCCCCACGACCACTTACTTTAAAGCCATCAGTACCCTCTAATTCTTCCACAACTAACCCAACATTAGTTTCTAATTCTCTTTCTAATCGCTCTTTAATATGTCTAGAAGTTAAAAATTTACCACTACGACCGGCAAAAGGAGATGAGTTAACTAAAAAGTTCATAGATAAAGTAGGTTTTTCGATATGAATAGGAGGAAGGGGATCAATTACACCTTTCTCACAAATAGTATCCCCAATTGAAATATCAGAACATCCGGCAATAGTAACAATATCCCCATAATATGCTACATCTTTTTCAACTCTTTTAATTCCTTCATTAACAAACAATTTACTAACTCGAAAAGCTTCTTCTGAACCATCATTTTTAATTAAAGTTACTGTTTCTCCACTTTTAATTTTCCCTTTATTAATTCTACCAATACCAAGTCTACCAATATAATCATCATAATCTAAATTTGATATTTGTAGCTGTAAAGGATCATTTTCATTTCCTTTAAATGGTTCAACTTGTTTTAATATTGTCTCCAGTAAAGGCTCTATACTATTACTTTCTTCATCTAATGAAAGTTTAGCAATACCTTCCTTAGCAATTCCATAAACAATAGGAAAATCAAGTTGTTCATCTGTCGCATTTAACTCCATAAATAAATTAAATGTCATATCAACTACTTCTAAAGCTCTAGCATCTTTTTTATCTATTTTATTAATAAATAATATTGGTTTTAAATTTTGTTCTAATGCTTTACTTAACACAAACCTTGTTTGTGGCATAGGTCCTTCAGCTGAATCGACAAGCAATACTACAGTATCAACCGTTCTCATAATTCTTTCTACTTCACTTGAAAAATCAGCATGACCAGGCGTATCCACAATATTTATTTTATAATCTTTATAACGAATAGAACAGTTCTTCGAATAAATTGTAATACCTCTTTCTTTTTCAAGATCATTAGAATCCATTACTCTTTCTGGAGCATCTTCATGCGAATCAAAAACTCCATTTTGATCAAGCAAGGCATCTACAAGGGTACTTTTTCCAGCATCAACATGAGCAACCACAGCAATATTTATGATTTTTTCCATAAAATTACTCCTTTCAATTACAAAACTAGTATAGTTTACCACAATATTGTTATTTTAACAAGTAGTTAATCATTATTCTTTCTTTGTAATCCTAGCCCATTTTGATAGAAAATAATATTATCTATTAAGAAAGAAGCTATACTATAAGAATTTTGCTTATAAAAGCCTTTGTTTGTAATTTGTCTTTCAATTTCCTGCCTTTTTACTTGGTCAATTGATAAATCAAGGAAAGTCCTAATAAAGATCGCACTCATAATCATACTAGCATATTTTGCCTCGGTAATATTTCTATCCAAACAATTTAAATCAGAAATTCGTTCTAATACTATAGGATAAAAACAAGAAAAAGAATTAATTGAAAGCATATGATCATCTATCGGTGGTATTTTTGTTATATCAAGCTTACCCATCTTTACATAATCATTTTCTATATCTTCATTAATAGCCATTAATAAATGCTTTCTTACATTAAGCATATCTCTAGCTTTTTTATTACTAACCATTGGCAAAAATTCTTCTAGCCGAAACGTATAAACACTAACAAAATAATTTTGTTCATCTAAATATTCAGTTTCTTCAATTTCTAATAAGTCATCTAACTCATCTTCTTCATCTTGATAATCACTTTCCCATACTTCTTCATTTAAACTTCGAAATACACGGTCATAATATAAAGATGTGAAGTTATTCCCAAACATAGCTACATACCAATTAGCATTATGTATCATATTATCACTTAAATTTTGTTGGTTATAATAAGCTAAAATCGAATTAACTTTAACATAATCTTCGGTATCTAATAAAAGAATATGATAATCTAACATTTCCCTAAAAACATTCAAAAGCTTAACATCTTTTAAATTTATATTATTCTCATTTTCTTTTTTAGCTAATACTAAATGATAAAAAAGAATATTAGCATTAATTTGAAATAAATATTCATAATCATTAAAAGGAATAGGAATATGTAAATTTTGATAAATAACAAAATTTTGAATAATACTATCTATTTCTTGATCTAATTCTGTAGCTTCATCTTGTATTTGTTCAAAAATTATATTATGCATCGTAAGAGCATCATAATCTTTAAAACCAACTCCATCTTCATCAACAAAAAATAAATCATCATAATTTTCTTCTAATCTTTGTAATTCTTCCCAAAAATCCATTTCTACAGGAATATCTGTATGTTTACTACATAAATAAATTAACGAATTAAAAGCTTGCTCTAAACTTTCCATATCTACTTTATCAATATCTGTAAATATTTGATATAAACGAATTAACTCTAAAAACAAAACCTCACTGTGAACCATAAACCCAATCTCTTTCCTATTTGCTTTTATTATAAAAGGAAAAGAAAATAAAAGCAACAAAAAACGACAATAATTATCGCTTTTTTTCTATATCAGGCTCATCACCAGAAAGTATAATTAACTCGGTAAATAAAGTAGCATAATAATAATTTGGATTATTTAAAAAACTAGCCTTTTTAACCTGATAATAAACATCTTGTAAAGCATCTTCATTTAGACATGTATCTAGGAAAGTTCTAATAAATATTGCACTTAAAATCATATCACTAATCTTATTGGCATCTAGCCTAATATCAGGACAGTTTAACTTATTAATTCTTTCTAATACAACAGGATAAAAAATTAAGAAAGCTTGTTTTGAATTATCACTTTTATCTAATGGTTTTAATATTCCTTTAATTTCCCCATGTTCTATAAATTCTTTTTCTAATGGTGGTGTAATAGCTATTAATAAATGTTTCCGGGTATTTAATATCTTATTTATTTCGCCATTACTATATAGTTTAGGAAGCAAATTTTCTAATACGGTAATAAAATAAATAAGAAAGTAATCTCTATCCGTATAACAAGTATAATAATTATCATCTAAATTACTATTATCCATCTTTATTTTTTCAAAACAAGGATCAAGATGATAAGATACTAAACTATGATTTAAAGCTTTACTTTTAAGTGGTTCCCTAGCAAATAAAGCAACATACCAATCAGGATCTAAAGAATGTTTTTCATTTTGAAACTCTAAAGAAGCTCGTATAAGCATATCATCTTTACCACTAATCTCACTAATCATATCTTGAAATTGTCTTTCACATACGGAAAGCAAACATAAATCTTTTTTCTCAATTTTAGCTCCCATATTTTCTTTTTGAGCTAGTAAGAAATGATTAGCTACAATAAAACTATTTAATTGCCAAAATGGTATATATTGATTAGTTGGATCTTGAATATCTAAACTATGATAAATCTTAATATTTTGTACTAACATAGATATATAATCATCATATTCTGTAAAACCCCCATCAATTTTTTGATCTAACAAAACATAAGCTTCATCTATATCACTTTGAATAATAAGGGTATCTTCAGTAAGTTTAAATACAGAACCATATTTAGTAACCAAATTATCTAATTCTTCTTCAAAATCATAGTCTATAGTTTTAATATTGTCATTAATAAGATCTTGCAATTCATAAAAAGCATCTTTTAACAAATCAAGCTCTAACTCAACATAATCTGTAAATATCGCATATAAACACATAATTTCAAAAAACATAGCTTCACTGTGAACCATATAACATTTCCCATTTCTATAAGCAATTATTATAATCATAACTTTCATAAATTGCAAGTAAAAAGGCTCGGTTTTTTAAGCCGAACCCATAAGAATGCTTTTAGCAATAAATACAAGACTTAATGCGTCATTATTAAATATTTAGGAAACCCCAGGAATTAGACTGTTAAGAATGGTGAGGAATTCTTGTTAGTGTGAAATATATCTATCCCTATATTTTTAAGTCATTTTATCACAGTTTTTAAATAGATACAACTTTTAATATTTAAAAACATGAGTAATTATTACTAATTATAAATATTCCTAATGCTATTATTTAATGAACGAAAAGTAAAAACACCTTGTTAATCTATTTAAAATATGATATATTAAATACGTAAGTGTTATCTATTTAGTGGATAACGCCTGCAACGGTTTGCAGACGCTATACTTTCGTTAGCGTCTTTTTTACTAGCATAATTTTAGCAGAACTAAAATCAGTAGTATTATTATAATGTATAAGGTTTTTCTTTCCTCATTCAAATACACTCCCTACTTTCATAAAACCCCCTGAATAAATTCAAGTAGTTATTACTACTCATAAATGAAGCAGGCGCTACCACCAAAT
>CALVQM010000020.1 GCA_944358125.1 uncultured Bacilli bacterium | reverse complement strand
TTAACTCAATATTTAACATTTTCAATGTAAAATTTATAATTTTTTAAGAAAACTTACACAGTTAACTTGACAAGGTCCCTCCTTTGCTTATTTTAACTAGCTCCTTCTACTTTAAATGGGTTAGTTGATGTTCCTGCACCGGTTAATGAGACGTCAGCACGTAAATTTATTACTGGGCGCACACCACGAGTGTAATCCACGTAGTCGCCGTTGAGGCTGCCATCCGACCACACACTGAACACGCGAGCATCAGGACAGTTAAACGGAGACATAGTCCAATATGCTGCATTATTATATAAGTAGTAACTAGTATTATTTGAACCGCGTACTCCTCCTGCAAACGCTACTTCATCGGCTGTGATGAGTCCTATTGGTGTTGGAGTACTATCATTATTGCCCGGTGTAACTTTTAATGCACCGTTCCCTTTGCTACTTCCTGGTATAGTATATAAATCTCGGGAATCACTACATTTTAAACTTGGAATTTTATTTGTAGTTAATCTATTATGTGCAGCATAATATGTATTGCTTGTTCCTGTTCCATTTCCGCTATATGGTGTTCTATCTCCACAGAAGCCGGCATTTCCATCTAGATATTCTGCTTCATCGGATAAGTTACTTGTATACCAATTATCAATGGTTGTCTTAATATTACTATTAGTTTGTAATCCGTGTACTTGTCCGCTTTGGTACATATACCCCACATACATATTATTATTACGCGAATTGTTGAATTCTAGATCTGTATTTATCATGGTACTGTTACCAGTTGTTGCTGTACTTGTACCATTATAGATTAGTCTTACACTTCCATCTCCATTTATTCGTACAATTCTCCAGTACAGTGGTTGTCCGCTACTATTTGTTCCGAATTGTAACCAATTATCATTAACTGCTCCTCTATAATAATAACTTGTTCCATAATCATCTTCGGCTGCATACATTCCCTCATCGGTTGTAGCTGTATTTGCAAAGTTTGGTGTTCCTTTAGCTTTTATTGCTTCTATTCCGCCTTCTTTAGCTAATATATAATCTCCTGGATTATCTGACTCTGTACTTATCTCTTTACTAATCTCTCCTATATTTCCTGCTTCATCTATTACTTGTACTTTTATTGAATATTCTGTTCCACTTTCTAAATTATTGAATGTATAAGTATAAGTGTCTTCACTTGTATTTATAGTTTCATAATTACTTCCATTATCTTTGCTAAATTTATATGATGTTATTCCACTATAACTATCACTTCCATTTACAGTAATACTTATACTTGTTTTATCTACAGTTTCATTTGTGATATTTATTGTTGGATTTTCTCCATCTATCTTGTATCCTAGACTACAACCTTCTCCTGTTTGGTTATATCCATCAGTTATTCTTACACATATTTTTTGTTCACTTGAGTTATTATCTAAATTAACGGTGAATGAATTATTACTTAAAGTTGGTGTTTCATTTGGTGTACAAGTTTCACTGGTTGTTGTACAATACTCTACTGTATAATCTTCTGTATAACTAGTTATATTACTTGTTATACTTGCACTCTTATACCAACCATTTGAACCTTGTGTAGTATTTCCTACAAATAATACTTCTGGTCTTGGATATTCTCCATTACTTTCTACTTTTATTGTTCCACTTAATGTACTTCCTATATCACTATTTTGTTCATTTTCTTGATTAGGATATTCGATTACTACATAATAATAAGTTATGGTTCCATCAGGTGAGGTTATGATTACTTCATTATCTAAAAGAGTAGTTTTTCCATTATTGATTGTTCCACTTTTTATAGGACTTCCTAAACTTGTTATATTATTACCACTACATTCTTCATAATACATCATAGATCCACTCACTACTTTGGTTGTTGGTGTACAACTATAACTTACTTCTATATTTTGATCTAATTTATAGATAGTATAGTTTATTGGTGTAGTAAATGTATTGGTTCCTTCAAATATTACATTATAAAGTAAGGGAGTATTTTCTCCTGTTCCTGTTACTTTTATACTAGCTATGGCTGTATGTCCAGGATATATATCAGCTTCATTAAAACTAATATTACCATCTCCTGCTAATCCTTCTGATTTAACTGTTGCTGTATCCACACTACTTATACTACCATTACCAGATACACTTGATGTAGCAATAAAAAACGCATAAGATAGTCCTGTAGAAAGTAGTAATATTCCTACTAAATATAGTGCTAATACTTTCTTATTTTTTAAATGTTCTAATATTTTTTTCATACCCAACTTCCTTTACATAAAGCCCATTTTATAACATAATGAAAAACATTTCATTATGTTCGACAAAACTTGTCAAAACTTTCCTTTTTAAATGAAGTAGTACTTCATTTAAATATTTAATAAGATAAGCTATGATTAGTTTACCTAGCTTATAATTAAATTATAATTTGAGCTAGACTAAAAGTCAAGGATTTTGTGATTATTTTTAACGCATTATAAAATAATAATACAAGATGTGAAAAAATAGTCACAGAAAGTTGATGAGTATGGAAGAAAATTTAACAATTATTGAAAAACGTATTAGATCTTTAAGAGAAAGAATTGGCTATTCTCAAATTGAAATTGCTAACATGCTTGGAGTAAATAGAAGCCTAATTGCTTTATGGGAAAATGGATATGCTAATATATCTTTAAAACAACTTATTAAGCTTGCTTATATTTATCAAGTTCCTATTGATTATTTATTAGGTATTATTAAGGAAATAGATAATTATGATTATCATTATATAGATACTATGGATTTAAAAAGTATTGGTCTTAAGTTAAAAGATATTAGGAAAACTAATAAAATGACACAAGATAAATTTGCTCAAAAAATAGATACTAAAAGAAGTAGTATCAGTTATTATGAAATTGGAAGAATGATGATTAGTACAGCTGATTTAAAACAGATTTGTGAAACATTTGGGGTTAGTGCTGATTATATAGTTGGTAATATTAAAAATAATATTACTAGAAATAAGAAACAAAAATTAAAAGTAAAAGATATTAAAGAAAAAGTTAGTAATAAATAAAGCATCCAATTTGATTGAATGCTTTATATAGTTTCATAACAATGATTATTTATAATAGAGATGTCTTCTATTTCTTTATTGTTATCTTTTCCACGACCACTAATATACCATGGTGAATTATTACGATGTGTTAAATTTACTAAATCACTAGCTTTTAAATGGCCATATTTTTTTAAAGTTTTTTCAATAATAGATATTTTGTCTAAACCATTTTTTGATGCTATAATACGACTTTTGATAGCAGAAAAATTTTCTTTATCATCATATATAACTTTATTATCTTCTTCTTTTAAAAAGGCCTTTTTACGATATTTTTTATACACACTATCTATAACTGGACCTAATCGATACGCATAAATTGTATCATTAAATAATTTTTCTTTTTTTAAGCATAAATATTCAGCATAGCAAAAATATGTTAATTTTTCTAATTTTAAGTGAGTACAAGAACATCTAGAGGTTATATATTTAGCAACATCTAAACCAATTAACTCTCTATCTTTTAATATTAAATCTACAAAAGTATTTATATTATCTATAAGTTTTACATTTAAGAAAAATTTATCAAAGTCCACTACTGATTTCCATGTATCTTTTTCAGTCATTATATAATGAGTTGAAAGTGAAATGTCTTTGCCACATTTATTCATAACAAAATCAATTTTATTTTTCATTTCAATTTCATTTAAATTAATATAGTGCAGAGCTATTCTTTTGCCTATAGAATAAGCACTACTCATAATAATACAATGATTATACATACCTAACCTCCTTAATTATTTTGTTCCCATTTAACATATTCTTGTTTATATTCCCGATGAGATGCTAAATTTGTACTACTATCTTTTTTTAACCAAATTTGTAATTCCCACTGAAATAAATAGCTATTTCCCTTACCAAAATATACATGAATAGCTTTATATTCATTTCTATATGCTGGTATTACTTTTAATTCTGGGAATTCTTTTTTTATCCATTCGGATATTTGAGATAATGTTACATCTTCTTCTAATATTATTCTTATTCCTATTAAATCATTCAAACATTTATTTATGGGAATTTTTCCTTGTTGATGATTTTTATAATAATTCTCGATTTTATACTGAATAGAGTTTATTGTCTTAATGCGACTAAAAACTTTATTTTTTAAATTTAAGTCTGAAAATAGTAGTGATGGGTTAAAATTAGAATCTAAAATAAAATTTCGATAAATAAATATTGTTGATAATTTTTCTGGATCATTATTAAGAGATCGCAAACTAAATTTTTGCTCATATTTAAATCTTTATAATGAGGGTGTTTTTTCCAAATTTCATTTATGCGATTATTTTCTTCAGAAACACATAAAATTAATATTTCTAATTCCTTCATGGATATAATATAACATACATACAAAGGTTTGTCAAATATATTTATTTATTTAATTATACTTTCTAATCCTAGTTTGATCATATCATTTAGTTTAGTTTGTCTTTCTTCTGGTGTTAAAACTTCTTGAGAATATTTTGAATCAGATACAGTCATTAATGTGGTAGCTTCTATACCCATAGTATTAGCTACATGACATACTCCAAAGCCTTCCATTTCTTCACCAAGAACTTCATATTCTTTAGGAATACGATTTAAAACTCTTTCATAATCAATGTATGGTCCAAAAACATCCATGGTGGTTGTCATGCCATAATGTAAGTCAATATTTAATTCTTTAGCTGTTGATAATATTATCTTATTTAATTCTTTGCTTGCATCTACAATATTTCCTATATAATCATTATAGGTATAAGCAAAGTTTGATTCAGAATAAATTTGTTTCGTAAGAATTACATCACCTACTTTAGGTTTAGGACTTACAGCTCCACATGTTCCAATACGAATTATTTTTTTGACATGAAAGAAATGAATAAGTTCAAAAACATAGATACTAGCACTAGGCATACCCATACCATGAGCCATTACCGTTACTTTTACTCCTTTATAAGTACCAGTATATCCGGACATATTTCTTATATTTGTTACTAATACGGCATCACTTAAGAAATTATCGGCAATATATTTAGCCCTTAATGGGTCTCCAGGCATTAACACTAACTCGGCTATATCAGCATCTTTCTCTATATGAATTGGACTTTCTCCTACAAACATTATTATCACCTAGTATAATAGTAACATATTTTTAAATATTTATTAAGTATTTATTAGAATATTGACATTTAAGTATGTAAAAACTTCTCTTTTATGAGAAGTTATTTGTGAGTTAGTTCACTTTCTATATGCATTAGGCGATTGTATTTAGCTATACGTTCTCCTCTTGACATAGAACCAGTTTTAATAAATGGAATGGATAGGCCTACAGCAAAATCGGCAATAAAGGTATCTTCTGTTTCGCCACTTCGATGAGAAATAATCATCTTATAGTTATTTTTACGGGCTAATAAAATTGTTTTAATCATTTCGGTTACGGTACCAATTTGATTAGCTTTTAGAAGAATGGCATTGCCAGCTTTCATAGAAATTCCTTTTTCTAAATATTTGGCATTGGTAACAAAATAATCATCACCAACTAACATGATTTTTTCACCAATTAATTTAGTTAGAACAGCTAGAGATTCAAAATCATCTTCCATAAAAGGATCTTCAATACTAATAATTGGATATTTATTTACTAGAGCAACATAATATTTTACTAGTTCATCACTGGTAAGAGAACGACCATCAATTTTATATGTTTTGGTTTGGGCATCATATATTTCACTAGCTGCGACATCAAGAGCAATACACACTTCAACACCAGGAGTGTATCCACTTTTTTCAATCGCTTCCATAATTAAGTCTAGGGCTAAATTGTTGTATTCAAGATTAGGAGCAAAACCTCCTTCATCACCAACGGATGTAGCTAGGCCTTGAGCTTTTAAAATGCTTTTTAAAGTATGAAATACTTCACTAGCAATTCTTACTCTTTCATGCATTCCTTTTACTATTGGAACAATCATAAACTCTTGAATATCTAAATTATTATCCGCATGAGCACCACCATTAATTATATTAATCATTGGTATAGGCATACTTACATGGCCACTGGATAAATAAGCATATAATTCTTTGCCTTCTAATTTAGCAGATGCTTTAATACTAGCTAAGGATACTGCTAAAGTAGCATTTGCTCCTAATTTGCTTTTATTTTCAGTACCATCTAGGCTTATTAATAGTTTATCAATCATCACTTGTTCTAAATCTTTACCTACTAAATTATCTTTAATAATTGTATTAATGTTATTAACAGCTTTTAAGACACCTTTGCCATGAAATCTTTTGGGATCATTGTCTCGTAATTCTAAAGCTTCACAAGATCCGGTTGAGGCACCACTTGGAACTGATGCTGTAGCTGTAAGGCCATTATCTAAAATAATAGTAGCTTCTACAGTAGGATTTCCCCTACTATCTAATATTTCTCTTCCTATTAAATTTGTTATTTTTGCCATTTTGCTTCACCTCTTTATAATTATATCAAAAAATTAAGTTTTTTAATCAATTTTATATTGTGACTAACCACTTTTTTACATTAATTTACCGAGATTTTCCTGGATAATTTAATTCATTAGTTATATCTTCTAAAAATAATCTTTTTAGTACATCATATACTGGTGTATTACCAACATTGGCAACTGTGGCAAATAAAAAAGTTAATTCTTGACTACGAATAGCATCTAAAATTATTTCAGGACCTACACCTTCTAGAGAATACATAATTGCTACTTTTAATATTTCTTCTAAATAATAGTCTAATAAAATACTATAAGCAACTAATTCATCTAAATTATACTTGCCTTTTAAATTTTTTCCCCACCATTTTAAGAGAATAGCTTTTTTATCATCAGATGATAAATTTTCAAATTCTTCTAATTTCATTATTATGTCTCCTATCAAGTTTACTATCTTAACATAAGTAAAAATATCTGTCAATTTCTTTTGGTAATTATGGACTTCAATTATATATTTTGTTACAATTTATGTAGGGTGGTAAAAGAATGAATTATATTAATACGATTAAAATTAATACTGATAATTTATTAAGTAATATAAATACTATTAAAAAAAATTATAATTATTCTTATATGATATTAGATGTTAGTAATAATGCTTTTAATCATGGAATGTATATTATTCATTATTTAAAAGATAAAATAGACTATTTGTATGTTCATGATTTAAGTGATTTGCTTTTAATTCGGAAATATGATAAAGATATTCCGGTTATTTATGGTGGAGTAATTAATCAAGATAATGTTTATGATTTAGTTATTAATGATGCAATACTTGTTATTTCTAATATAAAAATATTAAAAGATATTAAGTCTTTAAATATAAAAGATAAAATAACTTTTATATTTAGAATTGATCCTAAAGGATATTTTGGTATTGCTAAAAAGGAAGATATTTTAGATTATTTAGAATGGGATCATAAATATTTTGAATTAATTGGAGTTATAGCACAAATAGAAGAAAAAGATTATGATGATTTTAATTATATTATAAGACCTATAAAGAATACTAAATTAATGATTTTAAATCATGAACAGGATAAAAGAAAAATACATGGGTCTAATGCGATTAAATTAGATGCTTCTATTTATGGAGTAAATACGGAAAAAAAGAAATTATTTTGGAAAAATGATATATCTTTAAAGCAAGTTTTTACTTTGGGTTCTAAAGTATTAGATATTAAAGAAACTATTCATAGCAAAAAGAGTAAATATGTGGCTATTATTCCTTTTGGATTTTATCAGGGAATGAAGCAGGCAATTAAGCAGGTTTTTATTCATAATAAGTTATATCCAGTTAAAGAAATAAAAGAAGATTGTATGTTAGTAGAAGTTGGGGAAGATATTACAAAAGATATGGAAGTTGAAATTATTTCTAGCAATAATCCTTTAGAAAAATATTTTAGTGAAGAAACTTTAAGTTATTTTAGTTTATTTAGTATGAATATTCCGATTATATTTGATGATTATATTTTAGAGAAAACATTAAGTTATTAAAAAAGTTCATCATTGGGTAATGTGAACTTTTTTTATGTATTATTTTAATACTATTATTTCAAATACTTCTTTATCAACTCATAATTGCTAAATTAGTTTAGTCCTGATGACGATTTTGATTTTAATTGGTCATTTATAAATTTTAGAACAATTCTTTTTGATGAATCTTTGTTGTCAACACAGGTATACCAGTCTTCTCCTTCACTAGAATAATAATTTTCACAACTTCCACCTAAAATAGACATGACCGTAGAATAAGAATCACCATTTTCAATTCTGTCATATTTTTCTTTTGTTATGTTTAATCCTGTTCCAGTAGTGTATTCAAACCTTAAGTCTTCCATGGAACAACCAGTTGTAGTTATAATTACAATGCAACAAAAAATTCCAAAAAGCAATAAGTGCTTTTTCATCATAAAACTCTTCTTCCTTTCCACTACAGTATTATTTTAACATCATTTTTTAATAAATACTATTGTATAAATCTAAATATATTATGTAGAAAGTATTTTTATTAAGTATATTTGGTGTATGTTACTTGTATGTTATCTGTATGCTACGTAGTAAAAATCACATGTTTTTTGACACAATTATTCAAAGCTTTGGCTTTATCATATCAACAAAAAAGCCTTAAATAAAGGCTTTATTAGCAATTCAAATGGTGGCTCGCGAGGGATTCGAACCCTCGACCCTTTGATTAAAAGTCAAATGCTCTACCTACTGAGCTAGCGAACCAAGTATGGCTGCCTCGGCTGGGTTCGAACCAGCGGAATGTCAGAGTCAAAGTCTGATGCCTTACCACTTGGCTACGAGGCAATATTAAAGTGGTGGGGAGACGTGGATTTGAACCACGGAACCCGAAGGAACAGATTTACAGTCTGCCGCGTTTGGCCACTTCGCTATCTCCCCATAATTAAATGGTGCCGACAGAGGGAGTCGAACCCCCAACCTACTGATTACAAGTCAGTTGCGCTGCCAGTTACGCTATGTCGGCAAAAAAAACAATGGTGGGCGCTATAGGACTCGAACCTATGACCCCCTGCTTGTAAGGCAGGTGCTCTAACCAACTGAGCTAAGCGCCCCTGTGCCATTGACGTAATTTAATATAACATTAATAAAGAGAGATGTCAATAACTTTTTGACATCTTTTTTATTAATTTGCAAAAAAATCTTTTTGTTATTCCTTATTTATATTTTTTATAGCATTAATAACTGCTATTTTACCATAATTATAAGTTACTCCTCCTTGTTGATAAGCAATATATGGTTTTCTTAATGGGCCATCACAAGATAATTCAATACTTGAACCTTGCGTAAAAGCTCCACTGGCCATAATAATATCATCATCATAGCCTGGCATAGGTGCTGGTATTGGTAAAGTATTAGAATCTATTGGAGAATAGGCTTGAATACTCTGTACATACTTAATCAATAAATCTTTATTATTAAAGGTTATCGCTTCTACTATATCAGCACGTTCTTCATTATATTTAGGTGATACATTATATCCTAAATGTTCTAATAAATAAGAAGTTAAAACACTTGTTTTTAGACTAGATGCAATAACACTTGGGGCAAAATAAAGACCTTGTAAAATACTTTTGTTGGCACCTAAACTTGGACCTACATCGATTCCTTCTCCAGGTAAATTTAATCTTTCGGCACATAAATTCACTAACTTTTTATTCCCACAAATATAAGCTCCATTAGAGGCAATGGAACCTCCTAAATTTTTTATTAGAGATCCTACAATAATACTAGCTCCTACTTCTAAGGGAGAAGTAGTCTCAACCATTTCGCAATAACAATTATCAATCATAATAATTACATCTTTATCTACTTCTCTAATTTTTTTTATAATGTCCTTGATATCTTTTATTAAAATACTTTTTCTAGTAGAATATCCCCTACTTCTTTGAATTTCTATTAGTTTAATTTTCTTTTCTTTTAATTTTTTTAGAATCGCTTCCGTATCAAAGGAATTATCTTTTAAATCAATTTGTTCATAATTAATATTGAAACTTTTTAGGGAACTGGGATTTTTTCTTATTCCTATTACTTCATGAAGTGTATCATATGGAAGTCCAGTAATTGAAAGCATGGTATCACCGGGACGAAGGAGAGCGAAAAGAGTTGTCGATAAAGCATGAGAACCACTGATAAATTGATTTCTTACTAAAGCAGACTCTCCTTTTAGGACTCTTGCAAATACACTTTCAATCGCATCTCTACCTAAATCATTATAACCATATCCAGTAGTCATATTAAAATGGCTTTCACATATGTTTTCCTCTTTAAAAGCATCTAAAACTAAAGTACTAAAATAAGCTTCCGTCTCATCAATTTGTTTAAAAATGGGAGCACATTCTTCTTCAGCTTTTTTCACTAAATTATCTATATCCATTAATATCATCTCCTAGCTTTTTCTAGACAATTATTTTCGACATATTCAAAAAAAGCATTTATATCCGTTACGGTTTGAAAAACTTTGTCTAAATAGTTAAAAACAGCTGCTTCAAAAATATCGTATGTACTAAAATATGATTGTAATTCTATTAATTGGGCAAATTGTTTTTGAGTAATAGTTTTTGGTATGTATAAAGCTATATTATTTAAAACAGTAACTATTATGATATGATTATTCGACAATAAATCTTCAACATAATTATTGGCGTTAATATTTAGAGAATATATTTCACATACTCTTCTAATTAAGGGAGCGTGATGGTCACCATCATATTCTAAATGGATCATAGGAACATTTAAAATATTATCATTAAAAATAATTGTGATGGATATTGGCAAGCGATTCATTTATTTTATTCCTCCATCTACTCTAATAACGGTACTATTTATATAACTAGCTTTATCACTAGCTAGAAAAAATATGACACTTGCTATTTCTTCAGGATTAGCAAAACGATTTAACAAAATTTTTTGACATTCTTCATTTTTAAAGTCATCGGCTAAATCTTTATTCATATCAGTATTTATCCAACCTGGGGCAATAGCATTTACGCGAATATTAGGAGCATATTCTACTGCTAAATTATGAGTTAGAGAATTTAGGCCAGATTTTGAGGCATCATAGTCTAGGCTATAAGGATAATTAGTATCAATACCATTTGTCGAAGAAATATTAATAATACACCCTTTATCCATAATCTTTCTTCCATATTTGCAGACTAAAAAAGGACCAATTAAGTTGGTTTCTAAAATTTTCATAAAACTGGCTTTCGTTTTAGCTTCTACTAATGAATCATCAGCAATACCTGCATTATTAATAATGATATCTAAATGATTATTTTCTTCCTTGATTTTCATAATCATATTTGCTACTTCTAATTCGTTTGCTACATCACATTTTATAGGTATTGCATTTTTATACCCGTTACATAAAGCTAAAGCTTCTTTTTGGCTTTTATTATAATTTACATAAACAACATCATTATTTTCTAAAAAAGTTTTGGCAATAGAGGCACCTAAACTACGGGAAGCACCAGTTACTAATACTACTCTTGGCAAATTAATCACCTCACAAGGTCATTATTATACACGTTTGTATTGGTTAAGTCTATACTTATTAATTCGTCATTGTAATAATATTTGATATCCGCTTCTCCTCTGGTGCCCGTATCTAAAAATCTTAAGACATTCCATAAATAATTTTTATCACCATAATTTTCACCATAAACGGAAGGGATAATACTCGTCCATGAAAAATCGTTAAAATCATTTTCATAATGAGCTAGTTCTTCTTCACTGCAAGCACTAGACATAGCATAAAGGCCTTTATTATAAGCATCTACTGCTAGAAAAATATTTTTGTATTTATCAATACAACGACGGAGTTGGGCACAACCAATTTGAAAATTATTTTCTAAATTTTGCATAACTAAATAATTTTGACCAACTAATCTTGGATCATCTAATTTTCTTTCATCAGCTACATAAAACTCGTCATATTCACCAGTAAGTTTTCCATTTTCATAAACCGGAACTTGTAAATATTCAATCGCATTATCATTATGAAAAGCCTCTACTTGAAGTTGCATTGGTCCACAAGCACCGCCAGAATTAATAGTGCAATCAAGTCGTCCATATTCTTGACATACTAAAGCATATGTTAGATCTTTAGGTAAGCCATATCTTTCAATCCATTTATTTAAATAAGGAGAACAATTGGCAATAGTTTGTTCAAGCTTACCATTTGCTGTTGCATCATCAAAAGCAAATTCTACTGATACTTCTTCACCTTTGGTTGTTTGTTTTTCATTAGATGTGTCGTAAGCTATTTCATTATCTGTTATAGACATGTCTTGAGCTTTAGGATTACTTGCTTGATATTCAGCTTGAGCTAACTTCCATTTAGCTAATAATTCTTCTTCACTTATTGAATTATTGTGTATTATTTTTCGTGATTGATCTTCAACAATATATTCTGCACTTGATTTTGGTTTATCATTATTAATAGTTATTTTTTCTAGGGCTTGTTTAGCCATGCTTAAATTTATAGCCATAACGCAAGCTGTTAGAACGGAAGAAAAAGATACAATAGCTTTTTTAGGCATTTGTTTATTTTTAGCTCGATTTACTTTTTTATTATTTATTCTATTTTTATTAGTTTTTAAGCTTTCTTTTTCTAAAAAAAGTTTCATTTTTCTAGCTAGACGTCTAAAGTAAGAGTCTTGCAAATCAAAGTGATCTTCAAAAACAAGTGGACTATAAATACGCATAATAATATCGTTATTAAATGTTAATTCCATTATATTGGGTTTTTCAGTTATTTCTTTTATATCACTTTGTAAAATGTTTGTTAATAGATTTTCAATTTGTTGTCCTACTAATGGCAAATGTTTTATTTCTTTACTTGGATCATATAAATAATATTTACGTCCATTATCTTCTCTTACAATTATTCTATTCATTTACTTCACCCATTCTTTTTGCAATTTCTTCATCAATCATATCATATTCTTTAGCAGATAGGTCATTATCAATAATAATCTTACCATCAACTTCTTCATAAGAGGAAGCTAGAATATCATCATCTACTAAATACACTATATAATTTTTACTAAAATTATAGTCAAAATGTGTAAATAATTTGGTTGCTTTTATTTTTTTGCCATCTACATCTTCTAATATTATTTCATCTATTTTATTTTCCATAAGCATCACCTTATTAATATTATAAGATATTTTTGGCTATAAGGCTAGATAGAATAGAAAAAAATGCATTAAAAAAGTAAAAAAAGTCAACTTTATGGGCTGACTTTATTTTTTGGTTACAATTAGTTTCATAGCAGTTTTATCTTCACCATTAATTACAATGTCACTAAAAGCTGGTATAACAACTAAATTATCACCACTAGGTGCTACAAAACCTCTAGCAATAGCTATACCTTTAATCGCTTGATTTAGAGAACCAGCGCCAATAGTTTGAATTTCTACTGACCCTTTTTCTCTAAATATATTGGCTATCGCTCCTGCTACTTTGCTAGGATTTGATTTGCTTGATACTTTTAATATTTCCATATATTTTCCTCAACTTTCTAATTAAATATATGAAAAAAGTATCAGATTATGCTTCTAAATCGATACTTTTATAAGAACCTAAATCATAAACTTCATATCCTAAATCTAATAGTTTTTCAGCTGCTTTCTTGCTTCTTTTACCACTTTTACAATAAACAAATAAAACAGTATCTTTATTAATGTCAATTAATTCATTTATTTCATCATAGGGAATGTTAAAGGCATTATCTAAATGACTTTCAGCATACTCTTCTCTTGTTCTAACATCTATAATTTCATAGTTATCTACATTATTCATGATTTCTAAAGCTTCTTTAGAATCGATTTTTTCATAGTTAAATGTATTATTGGAAGAACATCCTACTAAAAAGATACTTATTAAAATAATAGCTATTAATTTCATTTTTGCTTCTCCCATCTAGCATAAAGACCACATGGTAATATTAGTTTTGAATTTTTAACAGGCAATCCTAATTCATCACTACTAATAAGACCTTTAAATTTAGAATTTACTCTTAAATATAAAATATCTTCTAAAACTGTTTTAGATAAACCGGTTGTATAAGAATTGATAATAAATAGTAAGGGATCATCACTTAATAATAGAGCTGTATCTTTAATTAAATTATCTAAATCCGTTTCAATATTCCATACTTCTTGTTTAGAACCTCTACCAAAAGAAGGTGGATCCATAATAATGATGTCATATTTGTTACCTCTTCTAATTTCTCTTTTGACAAATTTTCTTACATCATCTACTAAAAAACGAACTGATGCATCTTCTAAATGATTTAATTTAACATTTTCTTTGGCCCATTCAATCATTCCTTTCGATGAATCAACATGTACAACACTAGCTCCTTCTTTTAGACAAGCGATAGTGGCAGCGCCTGTATAAGCAAATAAATTTAGTACTTTTACTTTTCTACTTGCTTTTTTAATACAATTTCTTAAAACATTCCAATTATAGGCTTGTTCAGGAAATAAACCAGTGTGCTTAAAACCCATTAATTTTAAATTAAATTTTAAATCTTGGTAGCTTATTATCCATGATGAAGGTATATTCTTTTTTATTTGCCAATTGCCTCCTCCTGTATTACTACGAGTGTAAATGGCATGAGCTATAGACCAATCTACATTTTCATTTTTATCCCATATTACTTGAGGATCTGGTCTATTTAAAATGATATTATTCCAAGCTTCTAGTTTTTTGCCTTTATTTAAATCAAGTATAATATATTCCAAAAAATCATTTATTACTTTCATTTTTTACTCCCATTAAATATACCGTTATTGGATCTATAATATCTAGTATGCCATTAATAAAGAAGAAGAAACCAATAATGATTGTTTGAACAGATGCTTCATAATATAGGTTTAGACCAGTTAGAAGCCCTGATGTTAAAAAGACAAATAAAATAAAAATACGCATAATCCACATTTTACTGCGTTTATCATGATAAAAATCGGCTTTCTTTAATTTGATTAAACACATTAGTGCCATCCAAATAAGTAAGACTAATACCATGTTTTTCATTGTTAAGTCAATAATAAATAAACTTATTAGAGCACCTACTGATATTAAACAAGTAAATAAGCTTTCAAAATCTTTTTCTTTAATAATTAAAATAAATTGGGTTAATTTAATTAAAGCATAAAAACCAAATATTGTTTTTAAAATAAAACTTAAATCATTTACTTTAAAGGTTGGTAACAATAAAATAACACCAGCGATTAATAATAAAGATATTCCTGTAATTAAATCAATTAACTCTTTTTTCTTCATAACACACCTCTTTATTAATTATAGCATAAATTTAAAAAGACAGGTAAATAACCTGTACTATTTTAGATTTTTTTGAAAGTATTTTTTCTTTTGAAACTATATATTATAAATATTAGACTTAATCCTACAAATACTAAAGGTATCATAAAACCAGTTTGAAGAAAATCAACAAAAATAGCACTACTTCTTCAAAGATATTTCTTTAGTATTAATTGGATTGATAAAACTAAATGATAGAATTAGTGTTAATATATATACAAATAGCTTTTTTGCTTAAACCTCTAGAAAAAAGGACTTAAATAAAGTATTAGTCTGCTCCCACCACTTTGAATGGATTTGTAGTTGTTCCGGAACCTGTTATTTGAACGTCAGCACTGATATTTATGACCGGACGGACGCCAGCCTTGCCAAACAAGCCCCATTCGTCGTTGAAATCGCCATTCGAATAGACAAGGAACACACGAGCATAGCTGTTAAAGTCATATGGAGATACAGTCCAATAATTTTGTCCAGTATACAGATAATTATTGCTGTTACCACTACTATTCCTGTATGGTATTCCGGCAAACATAGCTTCATCGGCACTTATTAATCCTATTGGATACGTTAATGCTTTATTTCCTGTACTACTATCTATTGTCGTATATATATCATTTGTATTACAACTTAAACTTGGATTACTATTACTTATTCTGGTAAATGGTTGGTATACTGTTGAACTTGTTCCCACACCTGTTCCACTACTAACTCTTCTATCTCCACAAAATCCTGCATTTATATCAATATATTGCTCATAATGAATATTGGATTGTTCATTTTCTATATAATTACTATACCAATTATCTAATACTCCTTTAATCGTACTACTATTAGTATTAGCATGAGTACCTGCATAATCACTTGCATTTGTGTTTCCATACATATACCCTACATAAGCATTATCATTAGCTAAACTATTGAATGCGCTCATTCCTATTTGGGTTCCTGTTCCTGTGGTATTAGGACTAGTTCCCTGATATATCATCCTTATACTTCCATCTCCATTGATTCGAATGATTCTCCAATAGAATCCCGCAAACTGTACCCAGTTATTGGGATTCCCTGTATAGTAATAAGTAATACCCTTGCCTCCATTTGTCCAATCTGTTGTACTATTGGTTGGAGCATTTTCTCCTGCTAAAATATATTCGCTTCCAGAAGCTTTCTCATCAAAATACAAATAACATTTCATTCCTTCTTTAGTCATAGGACTAACTGTTAATGTTTGGGTATTTATATCATAGGAAAGAATTGTTCCCTCTTGTATATCTTCTCCTATTTTACAATAACTTTTTTCTTCGTTAAATTCATATCCACTTGAAGGTATATCATCTGTTTGCTTATATTCTTCTCCCTCTTGAATATATGCTCCAATTAAATTATTATTTATTTCTTTGGTAATACTTTCTTTATTTATTGAACTATTACTTAAATTATTTGCTTTATTTTTCATAAATAAACCCATACAGAATAC
>CALVQM010000019.1 GCA_944358125.1 uncultured Bacilli bacterium | reverse complement strand
TCCTTGACTTGTTATTATACATCAGTTTTAAAAAAATACATAATAACCTGGGGTCACTATGTATTATAAAAAATAAAGAAATCGAATAGTTTTATTGCAAACTTTTTAAAAGTATAATATAATGAATGAAGGTGATTAATGTGACGACCAGAAGTTTATTAAGAGAAAAAATAATGGTTATATTGTATCAATATGATTTAATGAAAACTAATAAGTTAGAATGTAATATTGATGATATTATGCATGATAATATGGATCAAGAAAATGACTTTGTCAAAGATATGGTTTATGGAGTTATTACTTATCAAAATGAGTTAGATAAGCTTGCTAATAGTAAGATGCAAAATTGGGATATAAAAAGAATTGATAAGACAGGGGCTGCTATACTTAGACTTGCTTTATATGAACTTAAATATACTGATACTCCTTTTGTTGTAATTATTAATGAGGCGGTAGAATTAGCTAAAAAATATAGTGATGATAATGTTAGAAAGATGATTAATGCTATTTTAGATAAAGTCGTAAAGGAAGAAAATGTATAATGGATAATAAATATATTAGTATTGGACAGCTTAATAGTTATATTAAAAGTATGTTTGATGAAAATGTGTTTTTAAGAAAGGTTTATTTAAAGGGAGAAATTTCCAATTTTAAAAATCATACTAGAGGTCATCTTTATTTTACTCTTAAAGATGATACATCAAGGATTAGTGCGGTTATGTTTTATTCAAGTGCTATTAGTCTTAATTTTAAGCCGGAAGATGGTATGAATGTTTTAGTAGAGGGCAGAATTTCTTGCTATCCTACAGCCGGTACTTATCAGATATATGTAGATAAAATGGAAGTAGACGGGTTAGGAGCTTTATATATTGAATTTGAAAAATTAAAAGAAAAATTAGCTAAAGAAGGTTTATTTAATGAGGAACATAAAAAAGCAATTCCTAAAATACCTAAAAGAATTGGTATTATAACAGCACCAACAGGAGCGGCGATTAAAGATATATTATCTACTATTGGGAGAAGATTTCCTTTAGCGGAGACCATTCTTTTTCCAGCATTAGTTCAAGGACGTGATGCAGCACCGGATATTGTTAGACAAATAAAAGAAGCAGATAATGGTTATGATCTAGATATTTTAATTGTTGGTCGGGGTGGAGGCTCTATTGAAGACTTGTGGGCTTTTAATGAAGAAAGTGTTGCTAGAGCAATATATGAAGCTAAAACACCTATTATTAGTGCAGTAGGGCATGAAATTGATTTTACCATTGCGGATTTTGTGGCAGACTTAAGAGCTCCTACTCCAACAGGGGCAGCAGAAATGGCTGTTCCGACAGTTAGTGAAATTAATAATACGATTAATTCTTTGGAAATACGCTTAAATGAATTTATAATGAATAATTTACATAGAAATAAGTTACGTTTAGATAGTATTAAGAATTCTTATATTTTAAAAAATCCTTTATCTTTATATGAAGTAAAAGAACAAAAACTTGATAATATGATTGATACTTTAAATAATTATATTGTTAAAAAATTAGAAAACTATAAAATACAACTGGATCATTTTAGAGGATCATCTATTCTTAAAAATCCTTATAATCTTTATAAATCGAAACAAGAACAATTATTATTTACCGAAAAAACTTTATATAATAGCATTAAAAATATTATTTTAAAAAATGATCATAATTATAAATTACTAGTTAATACTTTAAAACTAGTTAATCCTTTGGGGATATTAGAAAAAGGATATTCCCTTGTTTCTAAAGAAGAAAAGATTATTAAGAGAAGTCAAGATTTAAAAGTTAATGATTTAATTCAAATCCGTTTACATGAAGGGGCAATTGAAGCTTCGGTAAATAAAATTAATTAGGAGGGTTTATGGATTTATATACCAAAAATTTAGATTTATTATACCAAAAGTATGATGAGTTAATGGAAAAAGATTTATTAATTAATAAAAAATTGGAGAAAAAGCAAAAAGAACAAAATAGAAAAAAAGCTAGTATGCAGATACTTAATGATAAATTAGCAGGTTTAAAATATGTGGAAGATGTTTTAAGAGGAAAATATAAAAAAGAAGATAAAAAGTTAAAGTTAAATATCTTGAAAATTATTTTTCTACCTGTCTTTTTAACAATAATGGCTTTTATAACTTTATTATTTCACATGCCGGGAGCTACTTGGATTATTGCTTTGTTGCTTTTATCTAGTTTTTGTGCTACTAGTTATATTATGGAGTCTATAAATAAAAATGTAAGACCTTTAAGGGAAAGAAAAATGATTAAAAATAATTATGAAATAGATGCTGTTTTAGTAGAAATATTTGATTTAGCTAATACTATTAAAGATCAGAAAAAAGATACGATGATATTAGAAGATGAACAAAATAATTTACATAGGGAAAAAGAAAAGATTGGGGAAATGATTGATTTAGTAGATGAAGTTATCTCAAGATTACAGGAAGCTAAAGAAAATGTGATTTGGCATTTAACGCATCAATCTTTATTGGTGGAAGATGAACTTAATAAGTCTTTTCAAAATAATAAAAATGTTTTAAAATTAATAAAGAAAATAGAAAAGGAGGAAGTATAATGGAAAAATCATTTGAAGATGCTTTAAAAGAATTAGAAGTTATTGTAAAAGAATTAGAAGCAGGAAATGTAGAACTAGATGATGCTATTGATAAGTATACGGAAGCAATGAAGTTAGCTAAATATTGTAGTGAAAAGCTCAATAAAGCAACAGAAAAAGTAAATAAAATTTTAACAGAAAATAAAGAATTAGCCGATTTTAAAGTGGAGGAATAAAATGAGTGAGATTAAAGATATAACCCCAAGAGATAAAGATTTTGCTTTATGGTATACGGATGTAGTAAAAAAAGCAGGATTAGTAGATTATTCTTCCGTTAAAGGAAGTATGATTATTTGTCCATATGGTTATGCTATATGGGAGAATATACAAAAGATATTAGATGAAAGATTTAAGGAAACTGGTCATGAAAATGTCCAAATGCCCATGTTTATTCCTGAATCTTTACTTAATATTGAAAAAGAACATGTTGAGGGTTTTGCTCCAGAAGTAGCTTGGGTTACATATGGGGGTAATACCAAGTTAGAAGAAAGATTATGTATTAGACCAACTAGTGAAGTATTATTTTGTGATTATTATAAAAAGATTATTAAATCGTATCGAGATTTGCCTAAATTATATAATCAGTGGTGTACAATTGTTAGATGGGAAAAAACAACTCGTCCATTTTTGCGAAGTAGAGAAATTTTATGGCAAGAAGGACATACTATGCACGCTACAGAAGAAGAAGCATTAGAAGAGACGAAAAGAATGTTTAAAATTTATGAAAATTTTCAAAGGAATGTTTTGGCTATACCGGTAATAGTTGGTAAAAAAACCGAGAAAGAAAAATTTGCTGGGGCTATTTCTTCTTATACTCTTGAAGCAATGATGTATGATGGGGTAGCACTGCAAAATGGGACAAGTCATTATTTTGGGCAAGGCTTTGCTAAAGCCTTTAATATCCAATTTTTGGATAAAGATAATACCTTAAAAACACCATATCAGACTAGTTGGGGAGTATCAACCCGGATGCTTGGGGCTTTAATTATGGTCCATGGTGATGATAGAGGATTAGTCCTTCCACCTAATATAGCGCCTATAAAAGCTATAATTATTCCAATTGGAAATAGTTTGGAAGTTATGGAAGCGATTAATACTTTAAAAGAAAAATTAGCTAGTCAAAATATATCTTATAAAATTGATGAAAGTGATAAAACACCAGGATTTAAGTTTGCGGAAGCAGAAGTTAAAGGTTATCCTGTACGTATTGAAGTAGGACCTAGAGATTTGAGTGAAGGCTATGTTACCGTTGTAAGAAGAGATACTTTAGAGAAAATAAAATATCCTATTAGTGATGTAGTAGATAAATTAGATGCTTTATTTAAAGATATTCAAGATAATATGTATAATAGTGCTTTAAAAAGACGAAATAGTATGATCTATGAAGCTAATTCGTGGGAAGAATTTAAGGATATTGCTACAAATAAACCGGGGTTTATTAAAGCTAATTGGTGTGGTGATGAAGAGTGTGAAGATAAAGTTAAAGAAGAATTTAATATGAAAAGTCGTTGTTTAATAGAAGATGAAGAAATCCATACAAATTGTGTTGTATGTGGTAAAAAAGCTAAATATCGTTTGTATTTTGGGCGACAATATTAGTAATAATTGGTAGTAACCAATTATTGTAAGCGTTAATAACTATAAATATTCCATACTAGTAATGGTGATTAGTATGAAGAAGTTTATAGTTTTTTTATGTTTGTCCTTATTTTGTCCTTTAAGTGTTTTAGCTTATTCCGATGAAGTAATACTAGGTGGTTCTACTATTGGTATTAATATTGAAAGTGATGTTATGGTTATAGGATTTTATAAAATTGATGGAAAGTATCATAAATCGGATTTAGTAGAGGGAGATATTATTGTAAAAGTAGAAGATATAGAAATCCATTCTATTAATGATTTATCAGCAGCTTTAGAAAAATATGTTGGAGAAGATGAAATTACTATTACATATTTAAGAGGTAATAAAAAGGGTACTACGCAATTATCTTTATATTTGGAAGATGGAGTGTATAAGACGGGTCTTTATGTTAAAGACGGAGTTACAGGTATTGGTACTTTAACATTTATTGATCCGGCTACTAACACTTATGGGGCACTTGGACACGAAGTATTAGAAAGTACAACATCTAAAATAGTAGAAGTACGGACGGGTTCAATATTTGAAAATAGCATTACTAGTATTGATAGTAGTTCTAATGGAAGTCCGGGTAGTAAAAATGCTAAATTTTATTATAATCACATTTATGGGGATATTGATAAAAATACGCAATTTGGTATTTATGGAACTTATACCGGAAAGTATGATGAGGCTTCATTAATTGAAGTAGCGGATCCAATAGAAGTGCAGGTGGGTCCAGCGGTTATATATACGGTACTTGAAAATGAATTAGTAGAAAAGTTTGAAATTGAAATTACGAAAATCAATGAAAATAGTGAGATTAAAAATATTTCTTTTGAAATAACTGATCAAGAATTACTTGATAAAACGGGAGGAGTTGTTCAAGGAATGAGTGGTTCTCCTATTGTCCAAAATGATAAGCTAATTGGGGCTGTAACCCATGTTGTTACGGATAATGTTACAACAGGGTATGGATTATTTATTACAACGATGTTAGAAGAAAGTGAAAAATAACTTTCTTTTTTTATTTGATAAATCTCGACAAATAACCCTAATATGTGATACAATTAATCATAGGGAAGTGAGTATATGTCAAGGACAACTTTTATTTTTATTGGTATTCTTTATTATGTATTTACCGTTATTTTAATTATTGTTGTTCTAAATTTGATAAATAAAAAGGAACGTAATAAATATAAGGAAGAAATTGCTAATTTAGAGCGAGATAAAAACTTAATTGTGGGAGCATCTATTTTATCAGAATTAAATAAAGTAGGAGCTTTAGTTAATAATGATGTCATGCAAAAAAAATATGAAAATTGGCAAAAAAGATTAAAAGAAATTAAAGAAGTGGAAGTTCCAAAAATTACTGATGGTTTAATTGAGATTGAAAATATTTTTGAAGATAAAGATTATAAAGCTTTAAAGCCTAAAATAGCAGCTTTAGAACTTCAAATAGCGTATGTGAAAACAAAATCTAATTTTTTACTTGATGAAATAAAAGAAATTACTTTAAGTGAAGAGAAAAATAGAGAAACAATTACGAAACTTAAAAGTGAATATCGTTCTATTTTAACAAAATATCATACGAATGAAAAAGAATATGAAGAGATTAAAAATCCTATTGAGTTACAATTTGAAAATGTCGATAAATTATTTAGTGCTTTTGAAGTTTCAATGGAAAAAAATGAATATACCGAAGTAGGAAAAATTGTTAAGGCGATTGATGATACGGTTGGTAATTTAAAAGTAGTTATTGAAGAAGCTCCATCAATTATTATTATGGGGAAAAAATTAATACCCGATAAAGTTAATGATATTAAAAAAATTACGAGTAAAATGGAAAAAGAAGGATATAATCTTGATTATTTAAATATCGATTATAATATAGTTGAGTCAGAGAAAAAGATTAGTGATGTTTTTGCCAGATTAAATGTGTTAAATTTAGAAGATAGTGTTTTTGAGCTTAAAACAATTTTGGATTATTTTGACTCTTTATATCATAATTTTGATAAAGAACGTCTATCGAAAAGAATATTTGAAGATTATCAAAGAAGTATTTTGATTAAAACAACTAAATTAGAAAAAATTAGTAATGATCTAAATAAAAAGATTGATGATTTAAAATATAGTTATGATTTAAGTGATGAAGATATTTCTATTTTAGATGTTATTGCTAAAGAAATAGTTGAGATTAAAGATGATTATAACCGGATTATTGATATGCACCGAAGACATGTTTTTGCTTTTTCAAGACTTTCTAAAGAAATGGAAATATTAAATAATAAGTTATTAAAAACGGAAGAAAAATTGGAGCAAACATTAAGAAGTTTGGGAAGCTTAAAAGAAGATGAAAAACGAGCAAGAGAACAATTAGATGAAATTAAGCATATTTTAAATCAAGCTAAAACTAATATGAAGTCTTATAAGTTACCAGTAACTCCTAAAAACTTTTATGTGGAGCTTGGGGAAGCAGCAGGCGCTATTAATGATATGGTTAAAGAATTAGATAAAAGACCAATTTCTATTAAAACATTAAATACGAGAGTAGATACAGCTCGGGATTTAACTCTTAAAGTATATAATACAACAAAAGAAGCTACTAAAACAGCACGTATGGCGGAAGCGGCTATTGTCTATGGAAATAGATATCGGGCTGTCTATAAAGATGTAGAATTAGGACTTCTTAAGGCAGAAAATGCTTTTTATAAAGGGAATTTTAAAATCAGTTTAGAGCAAGCTATAAATGCCATTAATATTGTGGAGCCTGGTATTCATAAAAAGCTTTTAGAGGAGTATCAATAATGAAACTTAAAGATACTTTATTAAAAACCAATAAAAAACAAGTATATGCTTTTTATCAGAAGATTTGGGAGTATCCTAAAGCTTATGAGGCGGTAACAAGAAATGATATTTATAGAAATATCATTTCTCTTTATAAAGAAGATCCCGAACTTATTTTAAGTTTATGTAGTATGGAAGAAATTCATATTTTACAAAAATTATTAGAAGAGAATGTTAAAAAGCAAGAAAATGGTTATATTGATTATTTATTATTTACTAATTTACAAAATAATTTTCTAATTTATTTAAATAATGGAGAATATGCTATATATGAAGATTTAGTAAATTATGTTAAAATGGCCATGAATTTATTAGATGAGAAAGCTTATGCTATAGAAGATGTCATGGATAGTGTGTTAATTGGTTTGGTGCGAGTATATAATGCAATATCTTTAAATGATGTTATGGCTTTATTACAAAGTTATGCTATTTATTTTGATGAGTCTTCTTTAAAAAGGCGGATTAAAAAACAAGCTAAACTTAAAAATAAAGTAGCAATTGTCCGTTATAAAAAAGAAGTATATTTAGTGTCTTTGGAGTTTTTTTATTACAAAGATGTTCTTTCGTTACGAAAAAGTTTTAACATGGCTAATTATACTTTGGAAAGTATGATTAGCTATGGGAAATATAAGCTTAATTTGTTTCAAGAGAATATTTTGAATTTTCTGAATTTTTTAGAGGTACATTTAGATCCTGCAAGTATTGATTTGTTTCTTAATGACTTGATTTTTTATTGTGGATTTGATATTAATAATAAGGAAATACTTTATAATAATGTTTGTGATGGTATTGAAGCTTTGTATAAAGAAGTAGCAAATGTTATAGCAGAGTTTCCGGTTTGGATTTATTATGGTAATAATTTGCATAATTTTAAAGAACATATAATATTGCCTAATAGGAATGATCCTTGTCTTTGTGGGTCAGGGAAGAAATTTAAAAATTGTTGTGAAAAAATATTTAAATAGAGGTGTTTTATGGCTTGGTTAAGTATTAAAGAATTTATTATTGATTTAATTAAGTTGCTAGTAGTAGTAGTAGTTATTTTATTTTTAATGATATATATAGTTTCGGTTACACAAGTAGTTGGGAATTCTATGTATAGTACTTTAAAAGATGGTGATGTATTAATACTTAATAAATTTAAGTATCGTTTCTTTGATATTAAACGTGGGGATATTATTTCTTTAGAAAATGATGATACAAAATATTTAATTAAAAGAGTAATAGGGCTTCCGGGTGATAGTATTTCTATTAAAGATAGTACTTTATATATAAACGGGGAAGTATATATAGAAAATTATTTAGAAGAAGGGTTAGTATATGATGATTTTGAACTTTCTAGTTTAGGTTATCAAGTAATACCTGATGATATGTATTTTGTTTTAGGAGATAATAGAGCTGATTCTGTAGATAGTAGGGAAATTGGATTAGTAAGTAAAGATGATATAATAGGAAAAATTTCTTTTCGTATTTGGCCTTTAAATAAACTAGCAGTGTTCTAGTTTTTTTTCGTCAATTTTTTACTAAAATCGACATATTTTATTATTAGAGTAGTTGATTTTAATTTGAATAATGGTATAATAAAGGCATAGGACGGGAGGTTTTTTATGGATAAGAGAAAAGGTATCATATTAGCTGTTGTCTTATTCTTGTTAATTGGTCTCGGTACATTTGTATTTGCCGATGAGCCAAACGATGACCCAGGCAAGAATACAGGCGAAACTAATGGTCCTAGTGATACAAATAATGATGGGTCAACAACAAATCCTGATGAGGAAAGTGAGGTGCAAGACGAAGAAAATTCAGGTACTGATGATGAAGGAACAAATGCAACTAACAGAAGACCAAGTAACAGTGGTTCAACTGAGATAATCATCGGTGGAGGTACAGGAGGGGATACTCCAAGCACAGATAACCCTAGTTCAGATAATGGAAGCAATGCTGGTGAAGGTGAGGAAAATCCTGGTGAAGTAACAGAAGATCCAGATACAACTGCTCCAGTAATAACTATTAATGGTGAGTCTTATCAAGGAAAAGGTAATAATATAGGTTATGTTAATGGTGATGTAATATTATCTTTAGCAGAAAAAAACTTAGAAGTTGTTGTTACTAAAGATGGTGAAGAACTAAGTTTTGAATATGGTATGACTTTATCTTTGGACGGTAAATATGTTATTACTGTTACAGATGAGGCTGGAAATGTTACAAGTGTTGAATTAATTATTGATCAAACTTTAACATTTAAGACTTTAGGAATCACTAATATTACTCATTATAATGAAAATAAGAATGATGCTGGTAGAGATCTTAGTATTGCTAATATTGGTGATACATTAAGAATTATGGTTCAATTTGATGAATTATTAGCAACTGCTCCAACTGTTACTATTGGAAATGTCAGCAAGAAAATGCATTTTGATGAAGCTTGGGCTGATTATTACTATTGGGCTGATATAACTTTAACAGAAGAAATGAATTTAGAAGATGGTACTATTCCATTTACTATTACAGATTATACAGATGAAGCTGACAATAGTGGTGTTCAATTAACAGAAGAAAATATTAATCATTCGACATATAAAGCTGTAGTATTAGATTCGACTGCTCCAGTTTTGAATTTTGGAAATGGTAAAATTGTTTCAGAATTTACTGTCGAAGCAACTGATGATAATTTCGATTACATGCTTATTAAGTATTATGATGGTAGAGAAGATGAAATTATTAAAGAAAATACTTTTGTAATATCAGGTGATGGCGATAATACTCGTTACAATATTACAGTTTATGATAAGGCTGGTAATACATCTGAATATAGAGATATTTATCTAGATAATCAAAAGCCAGTAATTACTGATACAGGTTTAAATCCTAATGAAGGAGAGTTAGAAGATGGTGGTGAATATCAATCTGTTAGTTTAAATATTAGCGATGGAAGCTTGAAGAAAGTTGTTCGTGTAAATGAAGACGGAACAGAGACAGAATTAGCTACTTTTGAAGATAATTACAAAAATATTAAAGTAGTATATGAAAAAACTTTTGAAGAAGAAGGAACATATACAATTAAAGCAGTTGATCGTAATAATAATGAAGCAAGTATTACCTTTACAATTGATAGAACTGCTCCAAGCCGTTCAGCTGCAAATATTTTAGTTCAAGGTGATGCTAACGAATTAGGTACTTATTATGCTACTTATGGAGATACTATCTATGCCTATGTAAGCTTTAATGATGAATTAGCTGTAGCACCAACTATTGAATTTGTGGTAGATGGTAAAGTATTTAAGGCTACTACTACAAGAGAAGAAACTCCAAATAAAGATGGTAAATATATTTATTATGCTTATTATGAAGTAACAGAAGATACAGATATGCCTGATGGTGAAGTTACGATGAAAGTAACAAACATCAAGGATAAAGCTGGAAATACTTATGCGGATATTACAGAACCTACTAATGGTCATGTTGTATATAAAGATACAAATAGTCCTGATCGTGGTTATTCAACTTTAGGTTTTGAATATACAGATAGTAAAGATAAGACTCCAGTAATGGAAGATGGTAATAAATATTATTATGTTAAAGCTGGTGATTCTTTCCTTTATAAAATTGCTTTTGATGAAAAATTACAAGATGGATTAATTGCTACTATTGCTGGTAGTGAATTACCTTTATCATTTCTAACATATTCTGAAGAGCAAGGTTATGTATATGGTGTAGAATATGTTGTTCCTAATGGTTTAGAAGAAGATAGTAATTTAGAAATCGTTGTAAGTAATATTAAAGATTTAGCAGGAAATGAATATACAGATAAAGAGATTAAAGATACTCCAACAAGCAATGGTAGAATTGCTAAATATGATAATCAAAAACCAAATAAAACATGGTTATACATTCTAAATGTAAGTGATGAAAATAATCGCCAAGAAATTGGCAAAAATCAAACATTAAGAATTGAACTTAACGTTAATGAAAAATTAGCTAGTGATCCTATGTTTAGTATTGCTGGTCAAGAAATTCAAACAATGCCATTCTATCATGTTAGAGAAGATGGTGGATATATTTATTGTACTGATGTTTTAATTACAGATGAGATTGCTAAATTATTAGAACATGATCAAAATATTCCTTTTACAATTACAAATATTACTGATAAAGCCGGTAATACAATTAGTTTAGACAATGATGATGCAACCAAACATGAGAGTGCTGGATACGATCAAGTTAAGTATGATGGAGAAGCACCAAAATTAATTGATTTAGGAATTACAGGTTTTCATAGTGAAGCCAAATATGATTATCATTATATTAAAAATGGTAAAGGATTAAGAATTCTTACTTACTTTAATGAATTATTAGGAGTTGCTCCAACCATTACAATTAATGGACATGAGTATACTGCTTTTAAAGCAACAGATGATGGTAAAAATAGTTATTCTTATTTTGTTGATATTCCAGATATTTCTACTTTAGATTTAAAAGATGGTTTAATTAAATTTACAGTATCAAATTATAAAGATAAAGTTGGTAATGTGGGTGAAACCAAAACAGAAGTAGATACTACATTAAGTGAATATAAAGAAACTTATGTTGATAATACATTGCCTGATATTGAGATGAATACTCATGGTGAAGGGCAAAGTTATAAAAACTGGGATAACGTAACCGTTAAGATAAAAGAAGTCAATTTACAAGAAGTATTGTATAAATGGGGCAAAGATGCTAAATATACTTCTGTAAATTTAAATGAACTTAAAAATGTTGATGGGAAATATGAGCTAACAGTCCCAGTTGAAAAAGATGGTAGAGTAAGATTGTATGTTAAGGTCGTTGATAAAGCAGGAAACGAAAAAGAAGTACGTGGCTACTATAATATTGATCGTGTTAATCCTGAAATATCTGTATATAAATGGCCAAAAAAAGATAATCCAACACCATTAGAGGAAAATAAAGTATATAATTACTGTGTTGTAGCAGAAGCAACCGATAATGTAGGTTTAGCTTCATTCACTATTGATGGCGAAGAATATACATCTGGAGAAAATGCTTATATTTGTGATAATGGACAACATAAATTTGTAGCAACTGATAAAGCTGGAAACATTGATGAATTTAAATTTAGTATTGATAAGAACAAGCCTATTGTTACTATTAATAATAATGATTATCAAGGTAGTGTATCAGGAATTCGTGTAGATGAAGCTAATATTTCTATTAAAGATGAGAATATAGCGGCTATTTATGTTGAAAAAGATGGTGAAAGATTAACTGATTATGATGCTACTACTACTGAATTTATTTTAACTGAAGAAGGTCATTATAAAATTACTGTTAGAGATAACGAAGTTAATGGTAATAAAACAGTGGTAGAACTTTATGTTGGTAAGTATAATTCTAGTATTGTATTTGAAGGACTAGATAATATTGTATATGATGGAAAACCAGTTGATAATATCAATATAAAAATAGTTGATAATGATGGGAATGAAGTAGAAAAACCAATTTTAGTTAACTATTATAAGGATAATTATGGAGAAGCTAATTTATTGAAAGAAGCTCCAACCGAAGCTGGTAATTATGTTGTAGCAGCTTATTATTATAATGAGGATGGAGATTATAAAGAAGCTTGGGCTCAAGCTGACTTTACAATTGAAAAAGCTGATTTAAAAGTAGAAATTGGTACTTTAGCAAATCCTGTTGAAGGAAGTGGTGAGTCTAAAGAGGTTCCATATAAAATTTATGGAGTTAATAATGAAGATTTAACTACGCAATTATATGCTGATGGAGCAGTAGTTCTTACTTACACTGATAGAAACGGTACTACTCCTGTTGATCTATCTTCGGCACCTGATAAAGCTGGTAAATATACTTTTAGTGTTATGGTAAGAGAGACTGATAATTATAATAAGGCAACTAATTATGTCCATTATGAAATAAGTAGTCAGCCAGATCATGAAACTATTATAAGTGGTGTTGAAGAAAACGGAGTTTATTATGGTTCTATTTCGTTTAGTTTCTCTGATGAAGATGGCATAAAAGGCATTTACTACGATTTTGCTAATGATTATCAAACTGTTGAGGCTTTAAAAACTGGTGGTGCTTATCAAGAAGTAAATAATACTTCTTATAGTGGAAATTGGCCAATATTTGATGATTATGAAGGTACAGTAAGTTTTTGTATTGAAGATACTTTAGGAAATTTAACCTTTATAAAAGATATTACTATATATAAAGATCACCCGACTGTTATTAATGAAAGTTTAAAAACTGGTGAAGTATATACTGGTTCAATACCATTTGAATTCTATGATGAAGATGGAATAGCAGGTATATATTATGATTTTGAAAATAATTATCAAACAGCAGATGATTTAATAAAAAATACTACAGGTATTGGTGCTTTACAAGATAAAGGTTATTATCCTGTAAATGCAAAATCTTTTAAAGATACTTTTAAAGTATTTAAAACTTATAACGGAACTGTTAGTTTTTGTTTAGTAGATACTTTAGGCAATAAAGTTTTTATGAATAGTATTACAGTTAATTATCTTAATAACTTAAATAATAATTAAGTAAACAAAATACTAATATTTATGTTGTAAAAAAGGAGTAAGAAAGGCTTGCTCTTTTTTGACAATTTTTTCTAATTATGATGCACAAATATTTTAAAAAAGTGAATAATAATTAGAAGATAGAGCTTTTTTTAAAAAGGAATTGAAATATATTCCTTTTTTTTGTATACTTATAAAGTAGGGAGTGTAGTTATGTCATATATTAAATTTAAAGAATTATCTAAATATTTTGATTTTAAAACGGAAGTAGGAGCTATGGATTTACCGGATTATACAAAGGAATATGTAGAAGATAATGAAACTATTTTAATGGGATATAAAAATAGTAAAGATTATGTTGTATTTACGGATAAAAAAATGATTTTATTTGATCGTGATACTTTAGCAGTGTATTATAAAAAAATTCATATTATTCCTTATCGTTCGGTTTCTACTAGTGCTATAAATTTTAAGCCTGGTAAAGTAGAATTATTATTTAGTTTTGATAGTGGATATCAATTACATGTTAATTTTATTGATATGAATCATGATAAGAAAGAGAATTTAAAGAAAATATATAAAACAATGATGAAAGTAAAAATAGCATCATGAAATTAGAACAAGAGATTACAGTTTTAGTAACAAGTACTTACCAAGAATTACATGAACAATTAAAGAAGAAAAATTTTATAATACAAGAAGAATATGATGTTAATGATATTTATATGATTCCAACATCTATAGAAGTTAATTCTATTTCTAGGTCAGAATTATTACAAAATTGTGTAATTATTAGAACGGTTCAAGAAAAGACTAAAACTTTAAATATGCTTTTATATAAGTATAAGGAGTATGCTTCTAATGGAGATATTTTAAAACAAGGAAAAGTAAAATGTCATATTAAAGATACTACAGAAGCAAAATTATTTATGGAAGCTGTTCGTTATAAAAAGCTATTAGACATAAATGATCATTGTATTGTATATAAGAAGGATAATATCGAAATATGTGTCCAATTAGTTAATCAAAAGTATATATTTATTGAATTAGAAGATAAGGAAAATGCTGATATTACGATGATGAAGAAAGTATTAAACGGTTTAGATTTACCTATTAAGAAAGATAATTATTTTGTTAAAAAAGCTTTATTAATATTAGATGATTTGTTGTAAGATTAGAGTAACTTCTAATTTTTTTTAATTACTCATATAATTTTATGGGTGGGATTTATGTTTTTTAGTAATATTCATGAAAGAATTCGTTTTATTTTTTTAGTAAGTATTGTTATATTAATTGCAATTATTATTAAAGTGTTTTATATTCAAGTTTTTGCTTATGAAAAACTAAATACTTTAGCAGAAAGTCTTTGGTCTAGAGAACTGCCTATTAAGGCTGATAGAGGAGAGATTGTTGATCGAAATGGAGAGATTTTAGCTACGAATGTAACTACGGTATCTTTAGTAGTCGTTCCTGGGCAAATTGATGATCCAGAACGGGTGGCTAAAGACTTGTCAGATATTTTGGGTACAGATTATCAAGATATGCTTAAGCATGTTACAAAATCAACTTCTATTGAAAGGGTACACCCAGAAGGTAGAGGGCTTGATTATGAAACGGCCGAGAAAATTGATGCTTTAGGATATGATGGTGTTTATTTATTAAAAGAAAGTAAAAGATATTATCCGTATGAGACGGTACTTTCACATGTTTTAGGTTATGTTGGTATCGATAATCAAGGTTTATCTGGTTTAGAACTTTATTATGATGAATATTTAATGGGAGCTGATGGAGCGATAAAATATTTTTCAGATGGTAAAGGAAATAAACTAGAATTAACCGAAGTATATGAAGCTCCTACTAGTGGTATTACTTTAGAGCTTTCAATTGATATTAATTTACAGTTGGCTATAGAAAACGAACTTGATAATGCTATTTCTAAATATAATCCTGAACAAGCTTTAATTGTAGCGATGGATCCTGATACGGGGGAAATACTTGCTATGGCATCACGTCCTAATTTTGATAGTAATAATTATAATGACTATAAAACTGAAGTTATTAATCGTAATCTTCCTATTTGGATGACTTATGAACCAGGAAGTACTTTTAAGATTATTACTTTATCAGCAGCTTTAGAAGAGCAAACGATTAATTTATTTGAAGATACATTTACGGATACGGGTTCGATTAATGTCGATGGTTCAACCATTCATTGTTGGAAAGCAGGAGGTCATGGAACACAGACAATGCTTGAAGTAGTAGAAAATTCGTGCAATCCTGGATTTGTTCGAATTGGTGAAACTTTGGGAGTAGAAACTTTAATGGATTATATTGATAAATATGGTTTTGGAGATAAAACAGGAATTGATTTAAATGGGGAGTCAGCAGGTATATTATTTGATCCAGATGTTATGGGTCCGGTGGAACTTGCTACGACAAGTTTTGGGCAAGGAATTAGTGTTACACCTATTCAACAAATAAGAGCAGTATCAGCAGCGATTAATGGAGGACTACTTTATACACCACATATGGTGAAGGCTTTTTTAGAAAGTGAAACAAATAGTTTAATAGAAAAAATAGAACCGGAAGTTACACGGCAAGTAATTAGTGAAGAGACTAGTAGTTTAGTAAGATATGCCCTAGAGAGTGTCGTGGCAAATGGCAGTGGTAAGAATGCTTATATTGAAAACTACCGAGTTGGTGGGAAGACAGGAACAGCGCAAAAAGTAGTAAATGGATCTTATTTAGATGGTAATTATATTTTGTCTTTTATGGGCTTTATGCCGGCAGATGATCCGGAAATTGTAGTTTATGTAGCGATTGATAATCCTAAAGGAGTAACACAGTATGGTGGGGTTGTATCAGCTCCGATTGCTAGAAATGTTTTATTATCAGCGATTGATATTTTAGATATTGAACCAAGTAGTGAGGGAATGGCTAAAGAATATACTTGGCTTGATAAAAAATATAGTGTTTTACCAAATGTGGTAGGAATGAGTAAAGAGGAAGCAACGAAAACTCTTAAAAACTATAAGATTGAGTATTCTGGTGATGGAGATACGGTTATTTATATGAGTCCAGAGGCAGGATATTATGTAGCAGAAGGGGAAACTATTAAGATCCTTTTGGGATAAGTCGTAAACTTAAATGTCAAATAAGACTTAAAATAAAGAAATTGATAATAATAAGTAGTATAATTATTTAAAGAAAGAGGTGGGTTATGTTAATACTTGCTAAAGCAGCTATGGCGCTATTATTAGGATTTATTTTAGCAATTATTACTGGTGTAATATTAATTCCTATTTTAAGACGTTTTCATATTGGGCAATATGTTAGTCATTATATTGGAGAAAGACACTTAAAAAAAGAGGGAACTCCGACGATGGGGGGATTAATATTTATCATACCTACCATAGTTGCTCTTGTTTTACTTTATTTTAACCAGAGTATTGAAATTTCACATAATTTAATTATTTTGATATTTGTTTT
>CALVQM010000018.1 GCA_944358125.1 uncultured Bacilli bacterium | reverse complement strand
CGCAAGACTAAAAATAAAAAAAGATAGATAAAATCTAACTAAATTAATCTACAAATATAAAAAGTGTCAAAGATGGGTAAATACGTAATATTGATTTTTTAGATCTTGTATTTAAAAATTGGACAATATTAAAAATAGTCTCTATTTGAAATAATAGGGGCTATTTTGATATAAAATTTGATTGTTAAAATGAAAAGAGTGTGATACAATAAATTTGTAGAGCATTAGGTCTAAATGCCTACTTAATTTTATTTTTTTTCATAGACATTAACTACTGAGTTGTTTGAAACAATGATGATAGTTAGTGTCTTTTTTGGTCTAAGCCAAGTTATAAGTAATCTGAAGAATTTCTTCATACTAACCATACAACCCTTTCTATTAACTTGAACCAAAACCCCATGTAAGGGAGGTAAGCACAATAGCAGGAATTTGCTTGGTAGACACCAGTCCCAATGCTCAAGTTATTATTATCAGGTATTGTGCTTAAAAAAGCAAGAAAAACTGTTCGACCGTTAAGGAAATAGGGTACGGGCCACGTGCTTCAGCACGTAAACCCTTGTAGGGTTTAGAGACAATTTATTGTCGCAAGATAGTTGTTGTGCTATAATAGAGCCTAAAACGAGGTGGACAATAATGAGAAAGTCAAGTCATGTGCAATATAATTTGGAGTATCATATCGTATGGACGACAAAATATAGATATCGAATATTACAAGGAAAAGTAGCAGAAAGAGTAAGAGAAATAATAAGGCAGAATTGTAATAGTATGAATGTAACCATAATAAAAGGAAGTATAGGAAAAGAACATGTACATTTATTACTATCCTGTCCACCGAGTATATCAGTAAGTAAAATAGTACAACAACTAAAAGGAAAGACATCAAGAGTGCTTTTAAGTGAATATAAAGAACTACGAAAGAGATATTATGGGCAACATTTATGGGGAACAGGATATTTTTGTAGAAGTGTAGGAACTGTAACAAGAGATATAATAGAAGAATATATCCAAAATCAAGATGATGAATATGAAGAGAATTTCAAAATTATAGGATAAAAAGTTACAGCGAGTTTACTCGCAAAATGTACTTCCAGTACAATGGAACCAAGCCATGTACTTTAGTGCATGGTAGGCGACAGCCTTTGACAATTAAAAAAGTACGTTTATTTAATTCTGTTAAATAATCAAGTACTTCTTCACTTAAAGCATCACTACGAGTAGCAATATCAAGACCATAAACATTAGGAATGTTAAGTACTTGCTCATATTTTTCTTTTAATAATTCTAAAGGGGCATAAGTATTAGTATTAGCTTGAAAATAAGCTATATATTTAGAATTAGGCCACTTCCGTTCCAAAGGAATTTTAACCAAATTAAATTGTTCTACAAGATCCATATCTTGATAATTATTACCACTTCCATGTGAGCAATATATACATCCACCATTTTTATAATTAGGACAAGATAATCCGGCATTTAAAGCTACTTTAAAAACTTTACTTCCAAATTTCTTTCTAAAGAAATAATTTAAAGTATGATATCTTTTATTATCTAAACTATATAAAAACATACAAATCACTATTTTATTTTAATGAATTTCCACCAATTTGTAAATCATCTTCATTCAAAAACAATGAATTTGTAGCATATAACTGTAAAGCTACATTTAAGGTAACTGTATTTAAAGGAATACTATGTTGTTCAAAATAATCAACAATTTGTCCAATATCATCTTGATTTAATTTTGTCCCACTATTTATAACAGGTAAACCATTTTCATCTTTTAAAGTATTATATTCAAAAGTTGTATTAATTAAATCTTGTGCAAATAAATCTTTAGCTAATGAAAGGGGAGCAAAGAAAAGACTAATCGCCATTTTTTCTTCATTAGTAAGATAAGTCATATACATTTTTCTTGTATGTAATTTGGCATCTGGAAATAAGCAAAAATAATCTACTAAAGTAAAATCTCTCTTAACCCCATTTACCATAATACCATTTTTTATATAATTAAATAATTGTAAATATAACTTATGATAATATAAAGCTTTATTTTTCTTTACGGCTTCTCTTTCTAATTTATACTTTTCATTAGCTTGTCTAACAATGCTATTATTACTAAACTTTTTAAAATAATCTTTAACAGTATCAAAACTATATTGATACATATTACAGCAAGCTTCTAAATTAATTCCACTTTTAACATAAGTATTTAATAAATCTAAAATATTTTGTGGTATTTCTAAAACTTTTGCTTGTTCTGCCGTTTTAGCTTCTGCTAAATAATTAAGCAATTTTACTTCTAAATCATCTTGTTTTTCTTTGGAATATTCCGAATGATACAAATAGCAGAAATCTATAATATTTTTAGACGTGATATGCTTATCTATAAGTTCTTTTTTAATAACACTAGGATCACTTTCTCTCATAATTCTTTCTAATGTTTGATAAGTTCTGCTAGTAAAATTCTTATGAGGAACTTGTTGATATAAATCAGTATTTATAATATTATGAGCATATATTTGTCCTAAACTAATAAATTCACTAACTGTCATTTGCTTAAGTTTAGCTTTTCTTGCAATAAGCTCGGTATCCATATTAGTATTTCTACAATAACGATAATAAGACTCAAAACGTAAATAAATAAAATTCATATAATTTGCTTCTAAATTAGGACATAAAGTTAAAAACATATATAAATCATGATCATTTAACAAACTATCTTCTAAAACTTTATTAGCATTCTTATTATGATTAACTGCTACCCGCATATTAGAAAGTACTCTTTTTGCATACTTCTCAAATAGTTCTTTTTCTTTTAAAGAAGCATAATTTTTAAGATAATTATAAGCTTGTTCTTTATCAACTCTGCTCTTAATTTGATTACTAATCATTTTATAAAAAGCTACATATTCTGCTTGATATTCTTTAAAAGAAGAAAAAGGAATATTATGTTTTTCTTGAGCATAATATGTTATTAAAAAATTAAACTCTAAAAAAGTATATCCATATTTTAATGCTAATTGTTTAGCATATTGTCCACTCCAAAAATGTTTCTTTAAATCATTATAAACATTTACTAAATTAGTAGAATGACTATCCTTAATAGTTTTATAATAACGTCTTGTAATACTTAAACTATAATTCTTCTTTAAAAAAGAATGTAAAACTTTATCAAAATAATCATCACTTATTCCCCATCTTATATAAATATATTTAGCATCATGAACAGAACGATAATTAGAAGCAACTACTTCTTCTAAAACATTTTTAACAATCGCATAAAGCTTATTAAAAATTTGTTCAACCTCAATAGAACTTTGTTCTTTAGCATATTTCCTAGCTAGTGCAAACTCCTCGGCACTACATTTATCAGCTTGCAAAAATTTTATAAAAGCCTGTTTTTCATCCATATAAACCTCTCCCTATAAACAAGTTTATATTCTAACACAAAATAATATTTTAGTCAAAAAATAGTTAAGTGTGCATATATTTAGTCTAGGAGGATAGTCTATGTTTCATGGTCTTAATAATGATGAAGTAGAATTAAATAGAAAAAAATATGGTACAAACAGTATTACTAATGTTAAAAGTAAAGGCTTTTTTAAGCTCTTACTAGAATCTCTAGGCGATCCAATTATCAAGATTTTACTCATAGCTTTAGCCATTAAAGTAGTATTTTTATTTCAAGATTCCAACTATTTTGAAACTTTAGGAATACTAATTGCTATTTTCCTAGCTTCTTTCATATCCACTATTTCGGAATATGGTAGTGAAGCAGCCTTCAAGCGTTTGCAAGAAGAAAGCTCTAAAATTTTAGTAAAAGTATTAAGAAACGGTAAAACCAAAGAAATACCTATTGAAGAAGTCGTAAAAAATGATCTTGTTATTTTAGAAAGTGGCGATCGAATTCCGGCAGACGGCTATTTGGTAAAAGGTACTATCCGGGTTGATGAATCGAGTTTAAATGGAGAAGCCAAAGAAGCTAAAAAATATCCACCCCTAAATTCCTCTAATCTAACTGATCAAAATAAATTATATCGTGGTTCGGTTGTTTATAGTGGTGAAGCAATCATGTTAGTAACAGAAGTAGGGGATAAAACGGTTTATGGAGCTCTAGCCAAAGAAGTAGCTGAAACATCACCTACTAGTCCTTTAAAACTACGTCTCCAAGGTTTAGCAAAATTCATTAGTCGGATTGGTTATTTTGGTGCAGCCCTAGTAACTATATCCTATTTATTTTCGGTAATTATCATTGATAATAATTTTAATCCAGAATTAATTATGAATACCCTGAGTGATTTTCCTGTTATGGCTGATCACTTAATATATGCCTTAACCCTCAGTGTTACCATCATAGTTGTAGCGGTTCCTGAAGGCCTACCAATGATGATTACTCTAGTTTTATCCAGTAATATGAAAAGAATGTTAAAAAATAATGTTTTAGTAAGAAAATTAGTAGGCATTGAAACAGCTGGAAGTATTAATGTGTTATTAACGGATAAAACCGGAACGTTAACCAAAGGAAAATTAGAAGTAAGCGAAATTATTAGTGCCGATAATATTCATTATCCAAATATTACCAAATTAAAAAAATATCCCAAATATTATGAACATGTATATAATAATTTATATTATAATAATGAAAGTAAATTATCAGATAAAAAAGAACCCATTGGTGGTAATGGAACTGATAAATCTTGCTTAAAATTTTTAATGGAAGATAAAAATATTAAAAGAAGAGTTATAAACCATACGCCATTTGATAGCAAAATGAAATATAGCACAGCTACATTAGATAACAACATCACTTATATAAAAGGAGCTTTAGAGAAACTACTTCCCCATATTAAATATTATATTAATCAAAATGGCATGGAAAAAGTTCTTCTAAATAAGAAGCTTCTAACAGATATGACTAATAATCTAACAAAAAAAGGAATAAGAGTTTTAGCACTTTGTTACACAAAAGAAATAAACTCTCTAAATAATTTAATCTTTATTGGTTTAGTAGCAATCAAAGATGAATTAAGAGTGGAAGCCAAAGAGGGAGTAAGCTTAATTAGAAGTGCTGGCATTAATATGATTATGATTACAGGAGATGCCCGTGATACTGCCACCTCCATTGCTAGTGATGTTGGCCTATTAGATAAAGAAGATTTAGTTTTAACTAGTGAAGAACTATCTAAACTATCTGATGAAGAATTAAAAAAAGTAATTGGTAATTTAAAAGTGGTAGCTAGAGCTCTACCTACTGACAAATCGAGATTAGTACGAGTACTAGAAAGTATGAATTTAGTAGTAGGCATGACTGGAGACGGGGTAAATGATGCGCCTGCCTTAAAAAAAGCTGATGTTGGTTTTGCTATGGGCAGTGGAACAGAAGTAGCTAAAGAAGCATCAGATATTGTTATTTTAGATGATAATATCTTATCAATTAGTAAAGCTATTCTTTATGGAAGAACTATATTTAAAAGCATTCGTAAGTTTATTATTTATCAATTAACAGTTAATATGTGTGCATTAATACTTTCTATTATAGGACCATTTATTGGTATTAACACTCCAATTACAATTATCCAAATGTTATGGCTCAATATGATTATGGATACTTTCTCTGGTCTTGCTTTCTCCTTTGAACCACCTCTTAAAAGCTACATGTATGAACCACCTAAACCCAAAAGTGAACCAATTATTAATTCCTATATGATAGGAGAGGTCTTATTTACAGGGTTGTATTCTGCTTTACTTTGTATATTTTTCTTAAAATTCCCTCTTATTAAAGACTTTATTCGGGTAGGGGAAAATTATAAATATTTAATGACTGCTTATTTTGCTTTATTTATCTTCATTGGTATTTTTAATGCTTTTAATGCTAGAAGTGAACGAATTAATATATTTGCTAATTTAAGTAAAAACAAAGTCTTTATTGCTATAATCATCTTTATTATAAGTGTTCAAATATATTTAATTTATCATGGGGGAGACTTATTTCGGACATATGGCTTAAAAGCTAGTGAATTCTTTATTGTTTTATTACTAGCCGCATCTGTTTTTCCCATTGATTTTATCCGTAAAATCTTCTTAAGACACCATCATTTAAAAACCGGAGTATAATTTTTTAAAAGTTTTCCACGGTTCGACAAATTTCGCCCTTTGAATATGATAATATATCATCAGGTGATAATTATGCGTACATTTTATATTTTTAATATTAATAAAAGTTTTTATAACTTAATGAAGAACAATCCTTACCATTTATTTAAAACCATGGAAGATATTCACAGTTTTGATACAAGTGATGTTTCTGTAGCATATGATCTATTTATGCAAATTGTATCTCCTTTTGACAAAAGCAAAATTAATAATTTGATCTTTAATGAATGCAAAGATAATGATTTTTATTCCAAATTTCATAACATCCACCGTATTCAAAACAAATATATTCCGGAAGACTCTTGTTTAGTAGTAAGTAGTGCATTTCTCTTATTAGAAAGCAATGTATCCAAACCAACTTTTCTAACAGAATTAAATTGCTTTCAAAATCTCTTTGTCTGTGATTTTAAAAATAAAGATTATTTTTGGTTAAATGAACTTGTTCGCTTGTAAAAAGTACTGTTTTATAGTAATATATTGGTGAGGTGAAAATTATGTTAGCACAAATTATATGGTGTATTATAGGACTAATAGTTGGTTTATTAATAGGTTTCTTCCTAGCAAGATATTTTATGCAAAAATATTTAAAGAAAAATCCTCCAATCAATGAAAAAATGATTGAAGTGATGATGACTTCTATGGGAAGAAAACCAAGCAAAAAACAAGTTAATCAAGTAATGCGTGAAATGAATAAATTTATGTAGAATTACTTGTTAATCTATTTAAAATATGATATATTAAATATGTAAGTGTTATCCACTTGATGGATAACGCCTGCGTTTTTTGGTTGCAGACGTTATGCCTTTTGGGCTAACGTCTTTTTTACTAACATAATTTTAGCAGAACTAAAATCAGTAGTATTATTATAATGTATAAGGTCTTTTTTTCCTCATGCAAATACACTCCCTACTTTCATAAAACCCCCTGAATAAATTCAAGTAGTTATTACTACTCATAAATGAAGCAGGCGCTACCACCAGTTAGATAACAGCATCTATTATGAATGATTATACCAAAAAAGGCAAGAAAAACCGTTCGACAAAATTCGACTATCATTTGCGACACAGAAAGAAACTAATTATTAAGATATTTAGGACTATCAATTTTACCTAAAAGATAGTCAGCAGAGATATTATACTTTTTACAGATAGCATATAAATAATTTGTGTTAATAATATTTATGCCACATTCATACGAAGAAATTGTAGTAAAAGTAGTATTTAATATATTAGCGAGTTTTCTTTGAGTAATTTTATATTCTTTTCTAAATTCTTTTAATCTTTTTCCAGATTTTAGCTTATCAATCATATTCTGACTATCGTCATAAGTTTTTTGATTAGATAATTCAAAAATAAAGTCTAAAGATACATCAAAATAATCACAAAGATTGCTTAAGTACTTTATGGGCATAGTAGCATATTCAGTTTCATAATTACTATATTGACTTTTGCTTAAATTCAAAATATCCGCTATACTTTTTTGTGTTAAATTAGCACTTTCTCTAATTTCTTTTAATCTATTTTTATACATATATAATCACCAAGCTAATTTTCTCATAGCTTAAACTCAAATTCATTTTAGTACGTATATAATGTAATTTTTCTTGACTTTTAGTATACCCAGAATTATAATTACTATATAAGCTAGGTAACTCACCATATCATAGCTTATATAAAAGCAAATAAAAATGAAGTAGAACTTCATGGAGGAGAGTAAGGTATGAATTTTGAGGTATTAAAAAGAAGTCATATTAAAAGAAATATTGTAATAGCAATAATAATAATTTTAATATTAAGTGCCGTAATATTAACATTTACAAAAGCTAAATACAAAACAACTGCATCAATACCTTTAGTAAATGGAACAATTAATTATGAATTAAGTGATCTTAATTTAATTGGAGCATATATCCAAGAAGGAGAAGAATATATTCAAACTAATGAAATACCTTCAAGTGGCTATGAATTTAATAGTGAGAAAAGTTATTGTACCGTAAATAATGAAAATATAGATGTGACACTTAATTATGATATGGAAACCCAAAATCTAACTGTAACACCATTAACCAAGAAAGGAACAAAGTGTTATTTATATTTTGATGAAGCATCTAGTGCAACAGATGTTATAGAAGATACTTATGAAGAAAACCAAGGTATGTTAGCTTATGATAATACAGTAGATAATAATTTAAGATATATAGGAGCAAATCCTAATAATTATGTTTATTTTAACTGTGCTGATTATAATAATCCAAGTAGTAGTACTTGTGAATTATGGCGTATTATAGGCATATTTAATGAAAACAGTCATGGAATAAGTGGCGAAAAATTAATTAAAATAATTAGAAGTAACTCTTTAGGTAAAATTGCTTGGGATAGCGCCTATACAAATAATTGGAGTACAGCAAGTTTACAAAAAACATTAAATGGAGATTACTTAAATGGAAGTGGATCTTATGCTTCAACTGGCATAAAAAATGATACGACCAGAAATATGATAGCTAATGCCACATGGAAATTAGGAGGTAGCAGTACCTATAATAATGTAACTGCAAGCATGCTTTATGAACGAGAACGTGGAACAACAGTATATAACGGAAATCCAACAACTTGGCAAGGCAAAATAGCTCTAATGTACCCAAGCGATTATGGATATGCCACGAGTGGTGGTGCCACAACAAATAGAGAAACATGTTTAGCAAAAGAATTATATAACTGGGACTCCTCAAGCTATAGTGATTGCAAGAATAACGATTGGCTTTTAGACAGTAGTACTAATCAATGGACGTTAACCCCGGACTCGAGTTACTCCCGTGGCGTCTTCGGTGTGTACAATCCCGGGTATGTGGGCAGCAACAACGGTGCGAGCAACGAGAGCGTGTTCCGTCCTTCCTTATATCTTTCATCTAACGTATCAATAACATCTGGTGATGGTACACAATCAAGTCCATACACTTTATCTAATTAAATAATTGTAAATATCTAATATTCTTTAATGAAAATGAAAAGAAATTTATATTTGTCAAAACAATGTAAAAAAACTTTTCATTTTTTTCTTGATTTTAGAATATATATATGATAGACTTATAAATAGAATAAAAGGTGGTGTTAGGGATGGATTTCCTTAATAAATTATATGAAAGCAATTATTTTGGTATTGGTTTATTTGCCGTTATTGCATTTTTAGTAGTAACATTTTTAATTGTGTTATTCTTTGGTAAAAAGGATGAAAAGAAAAGAAAATTAGAAGCAACACAAAAACTGGCTGCTGATAATACTTTTAAAGAAACAACCGAACCTACTCCAGTAGAAATACCTGCTAATCCTGAACCTGTAGAACCTATTAATTTAGAAGCAAATTCTATAGTAGAACCAGTTGTAATGACTCCAAATGAGCCATTAGTAAAACCAGTAGAACCAGTTACTCCTATAATGCCAACTCCACCAATAAACCAAGAACCAATTAATCCTATAAAAGAAGAAGATAATTTTGTAGATAATTTAAGTATTGAAGAACCAGTTAGACCTGTAATTGATACTCCAAAAGTAGAACCAATAATTACACCTGTTGCGCCTATCATCAAAGATGAACCTGTTGTAGAACCACCTATAAAGGTAATAGAGCCAATAAAAATCGAAATACCAAAAGAAACAATTACGCCAGTAGAACCAATTATTAAAGAAGAAGAACCAAAACTAGAAATAAATGAAGAACCTGTAATTAATACATATTATAAACCAGTTGAAAAAAGTAAAGAAGTAGAAGAAGTTAAAGTTCCTAATATTGATTTTGACTCATTAGCTAAATCTATAAGTAAAGAATTAGATGAATTGGAAAATAATTCTCGAAAATATGAAGAGATCAAAGTTACACCAATGAGTGAAGTAACCAAAGCAACTTCTCCTAGACAACCCGAAACTTTTAGTTCTGTTTATGTAGGAACACCTGCTAAAGAGATGCCCAAAGAAGAAATAGAACTTCCAAAAAGAATTGATTTACCAGCTAGAAAGTCAGAATAGAGCTTAAAAAAGCTCTTTTTTTAATGTAAAAATATAGTAAATTCCTTGTAATAAGCAAAAATATACGTAAAAACGACAAAAAGTTCTTGATTTTAAGGTCTTTTTTTGATAATGTATTTATGTAAGGTAAAGACCTTATAAATTTTAGTTTTTGAGTTGGGAGGTATACGTAATATGTCAAGAACTGAATTAGTAGAATTTGCTGCTGCTAAAACTGATGTATCAAAAGCAGAAGTAGGTCGCGTATTAGACGCTCTTTTAGAAGGAATCCAAACAGGACTAAAGAAAGAAGGAAAAGTAACTTTAGTTGGATTTGGAACATTTAGTGCTAAAAAACGTGCTGCACGTAATGGTGTTAATCCTTTAACAAAAGAGTCTATTAAAATTCCTGCTAAGACTGTTGCTTCATTCAAAGCTGGAAGTAAATTAAAAGACGCTTTAAATTAATAAGCAAAAAAATTCAGAACTAATCTGAATTTTTTAATTTATCATAAATTTTATAAAGATATTGTACTCTAGATTCTAATTTAAAATAATAAATGATATAAGGAATTAAAAAGCATATTGTAAATAAAGCAAAAATAAGATATAGAATACTTACTCTAATATGACATATAAATATAACGGTAAATAAAGCATAAAACAAAGTAATAATTAAATGAATAATTCTCTCTTTATTAAAAAACTCTATTTTAATAAGTAATTCTTCTATTACTTCTTGTTCTACTTTTTTCATCTTTATTTTCTTCTCTAAATCTTCTATATAAAGATCAATATATTGCTTCATTAGTATCACCATATTTATTGTACCAAGAAGCTAAAGATAAGTCTAGTAATAAAAACTTTTAGTTAACAAAATATTTAATTAATGTTATAATTAGACAAGCGACAAATATAATAAATAGGAGGGATTTTTTTGAAGAAAAATAACATTTTTTTAGCCTTTATAATTCCCATTATTGTAGTAGTAGCTCTATTAGCTATGCAAGCTTTATGTGATCTAGAACTTCCTAGTTACACATCTGATATTATCAATAATGGTATCCAACAAGGAGGTATAGAAGGGGGCTTACCAGAAGTTTTAACAGTAGATACTTTTGATGCCATTTTAAGTATTAGTAATGAAGATAAAGCTATATTAGCAAGCTATGACTTATATGTGACTGAAAATTTAAGTTCCAGAGATTTAGAGACTTTAAAGAGTAAATATCCTTTAATAGAAACAGAAAACTTATATTTATTAAAAGATTTAACGGAAGAAGAAAGAAATATTGTTGAAGAACATATTAAAATACCTCTAATTATTACAAATATGTTGGAAAGTAATAATGAAGATTTAATTGCATCACTAAATTTAACTATACCAGATAATGATACTTTATTAGATGCTGTCTTGCAGTTAGATGAATATACTTTTAATACAGTTATTAATTCCATTACTTCTTCTCTAGAACAGTTAGATAATTCTGTTATCGACCAATATGCTGTTTCTAGTGTAAATGCTATTTATACTAACATTGGTATGAACATGAATGATTATCAAATGAATTATATTGTAAATAAAGGCTTAATGATGCTTGCTATAGCAGCCCTAGGAATGGTTATTGCTATTGTAGTAGGCTTCATAATTGCCAAACTAGCAGCCAATATTGGTTATGTCATAAGAACCAAAGTTTTAAGAAAAATTATGAGTTTTTCATCAAAAGAATTTAAAGAATTTGGTGCATCTAGCTTAATTACCAGATCAACAAACGATATTGAACAAATTAAAATGTTTTTTATTATGTTACTTCGTATTGTCGTTTTTGCCCCTATTATGGGTATTGGAGCTTTCATTAAAGTAAGTAATAATCCTCTAAATTGGATTATCGCTGTAGCTTTAATTATTATCTTAATTTTAATTGGTATTCTCTTTGGTTTTGCAATGCCTAAATTTAGAAGTATGCAAAAACTAATTGATCGTATGAATTTAGTATCTAGAGAAATTATTACTGGTATGCCCGTAATTAGAACATTTGGAACTGAAAAATATGAAGAAGAACGCTTTGATAAAGCAAATATCAAATTAACGAAAACCAATCTCTTTGTTAATCGCTTAATGGGGATAATGATGCCTAGTATGATGTTAGTCATGAATATCATAAGTATTTTAATCGTCTGGTATGGAGCTAAACAAATTGACATTGGTACTCTCCAAGTAGGAACACTCCTAGCTTTTATTACTTATACTATGCAAATTATTATGTCATTTTTAATGATATCAATGGTATCTGTTATGTTACCACGAGCTTTAGTATCCCTAAAAAGAATTAAAGAAATATTAAAAAAAGAAATTTCTATTACTGAACCAACCGAACAAATACCTTTTAAAGAAGAAGAAAAAGGTATTATTGAATTTAAAGATGTTAGTTTCAAATATCCTGATGCTGATGAAGCTATGCTTAAAAATATCAGTTTTAAAGCCACTCCGGGAACAACTACAGCCTTTATTGGTTCCACTGGCTCTGGGAAATCCACTTTAATTAATTTAATACCAAGATTTTTTGATGCTACAAGTGGAGAAATTTATGTAGATGGAGTTAATATTAAAGATGCTTCTGTAACGCTTCTTCGAAATCGTATTGGTTATGTACCCCAAAAAGGAATGCTTTTTAGTGGAACAATTAAATCTAATTTAATGTTAGGAAACGATTCTCTAACAGAGGAAGAAATGCTTACCGCTGCTAAAATTAGTCAATCACTAGATTTTATTGAGTCTAAAGAAAAAGGCTTTAATAGTCCAATATCCCAAGGAGGCTCAAATGTTTCTGGTGGGCAAAAACAGCGCTTATCTATAGCTCGAGCTATCGCTAAAAATCCTGAAATTTACATATTTGATGACTCGTTTAGTGCTCTAGACTTTAAAACGGATGCTGCCTTACGTAAAGCTTTATTTAAACATGCCAAAAATGCCACTATACTTATTGTCGCTCAAAGAATTAGTACAATTATGAACGCTGATAACATTATTGTCTTAAATGAAGGACAAATAGTCGGAAGGGGAACTCACAAAGAATTAATGAAAAATTGCAAGATCTATCAAGAAATTGCTTTATCACAATTAAAGGAGGAGGAACTATGAAAAGAAAAATAGATAGCCCAGCATCTTTAGATAAAGCAAAAGATTTCAAAGGAACACTAAAAAAACTATTAAAAATTATTTCTGAATACAAACTATTAATTATTTTTGCATTTATTTTTGCTATTGGCAGTACCATTTTTACGATTGTATCACCTAAAATATTAGGGAATGCTACTACAGAAATTTATACAGGCTTAATAGCCAAGATTAATGGTACAGGCGGTATTAATTTCAATGCTATAAGATCTATTCTTATTTTACTTGGAACTTTATATATTATAAGTGCTTTATTTAACTACATTCAAAATCTTATTATGACTCATGTCTCTCAAAGAGCCAGTTATCGCTTAAGAAAGAAAATATCTCATAAATTAAATAAATTACCAATGCACTATTATGATGATCAAAATACTGGTGATATCATGTCTATTATCACTAATGATATTGATACTCTCCAAATAAATTTAAATCAATCAGCTACTCAATTAGTATCTTCTATTGTAACCTTATTTGGTATATTTATTATGATGTGTACTATTAATGTAACTCTAGCTATTATAACGGCACTAATAATACCAATAGCAAGTATTATTGTTATGCTAATAGTTAAGAAAAGTCAAAAACATTTCTTTAATCAACAAAAATATTTAGGTAGTGTTGATGGTGAAGTAGAAGAATTAATTAGTGGACACACCGTTATAAAAGCTTTTAATGCCGAAGAAAAATCAATGACTGATTTTAATAAAGATAATGCTTCATTAGCTCATGCTAGTTATAAAGCTCAATTCTTATCTGGACTTATGCACCCAATCATGAATTTTGTTGCTAATCTAAACTACACTATTATTGCTATATTAGGAGCCATATTTGCTATTAAAGGTAAAATCACGGTCGGAAATATTCAAAGTTTTATCCAATATTCGAAAAACTTCACCAATCCTATAGCTCAATTAGCTCAAATATTTAGTTTAATTCAAAGTATGATTGCAGCCAGTGAAAGAGTCTTTAACTTTTTAGAATTAGATGAATATATTGATGAAGGAACTAAAGATTGTCGGAAAGTAAAAGGTAATATTGAATTTAAGCATGTAAAATTTGGTTATGATGAAAACAAAATTATTATCAAAGATTTTAATGCGAAAGTAAGTAGTGGAAAGAAGATTGCTATAGTAGGACCTACCGGAGCCGGAAAAACTACAATGGTAAAATTATTAATGCGTTTCTATGAACTAAATGGTGGAGAAATACTTCTAGATGGTATAAATATTAAAGATTATAAAAGAAAAGAATATGAAAGTGTATTTGCCATGGTTCTTCAAGATACTTGGCTATTTAATGGTACTATCCTAGATAACTTACGTTATGGTAACTTAAATGCTTCTGATAAAGAAGTAATAGATGCCGCTAAAACTGCTAGTGCAGACTTTTTTATCAGAACACTCCCAGATGGTTATAACTCTATTATTAATGAAGAAACTAATAATATAAGTGGAGGAGAAAAGCAATTACTAACAATTGCTAGAGCTATACTAGCTAACCCTAAAGTCTTAATATTAGATGAAGCAACAAGTAATGTCGATACTCGTACTGAAGAATTAATTCAGAAGGCTATGGATAAAGTAATGGAAGGAAGAACATCCTTTATCATAGCGCATCGTTTATCAACTATTAAAAATGCTGATTTAATATTAGTAATGAATGAAGGAGATATTGTCGAAGTAGGACGCCATGAAGAATTACTTGCTAAAAATGGCTTTTATGCTAAAATCTATAATTCTCAATTTGAAAGTGTTTCTTAAAGGTGCAAAAAAGCATCTTTTTTTAAAAACGTGATAAACAAACTAATCATTCGTGCCAAAAACGTGATAAAAAGCAAAAATATTCGTGCCAAAAACGTGATTTTAAAATTGACTTTAAATATAAAATGTGATAATATTTAAATAGGTGAGAGTTATGAAAAGAAAAATATATGAAAAGTTATTAGATTGGAAAAACAATGAATTAAAAAAGCCTTTAATGATATTGGGCGTTAGACAATCAGGAAAAACTTATATTATTAATGAATTTTGTAAAAATGAATTTGAACACTATATATATGTTAATTTATTTGAACAAGATAATGTTATTGAATTATATAATTCTAATTTAACATCAGACGAAAAGTTTGCCCAGCTAAAAGTATTATTAAATTTTGATCTAGAACAAAAAAATTCTGTTATTTTTATTGATGAAATTCAAGAATCAGAAAAATTAATATCAGAATTAAAATATTTTTGTGAAAAGCATCGTAATGTATCCATAATTTGTGCTGGATCACTTTTAGGAGTCAAACTAAAAAGATCAAAATTTTCTTTTCCAGTAGGCAAAGTAAAAATGTTAAATATGTATCCTATGGATTTTGAAGAATTTTTAACTGCTATGAATGAAGAATTACTAATTAGCTTAATAAAGGATTCTTTTACCAATAATAAAAAAATATCTCCAGCCGTTCATGAAAAAGCTCTAAAACTATATAGAACATATCTAATCACTGGTGGTATGCCTGAAAGTGTTCAAAGTATGGTAGATACCAAAGGAGATTATATCAAATATGATAAAACTCTTCTAACAGATATCATTAGTTCCTATTATAAAGATATGGATAAATATGTAACAAATGAAGCAGAAGCTTTAAAAATAAATAGAGTTTATAACTCTCTACCTTCACAGTTAGCTAATAATTCTAACAAATTTCAATATTCTAAAGTAGATAAAAATGCTCGAACAAGAGAATATGAAACATCACTAGATTGGTTAGAAGCAAGTAATATGGTACTTAAATCCGTATCAGTAAAAAAGCCATCTATCCCTTTAGCAGGCTTCACAAATGAAGAAATATTTAAATTATATTTAAGCGATGTAGGAATATTAAATAGTATTTTAGGAATTTCTATTCAAGATATTTTAATGGATAATATATCTTTATATAAAGGAATAATCGCCGAAAATTATGTAGCTAATGAGTTAGTATGTAATGGTCATAATTTATATTATTGGAAGAATGATAATCAAGCAGAAATAGATTTTCTTTTATATACAAAAGACGGAATTATACCAGTAGAAGTAAAAGCAAGTGATAATACAAAATCTAAATGTCTAGATATATATAATAAATTATATAACCCTAAATATTCTATAAGAATTAGTACTAAACCTTTTGGTTATGATCCCAAGAAAAAAATCAAATCCATACCTCTATATGCAGTATTTTGCTTAATAAATGACTTTAATTAGTCATTGTATTCTATCTTAAAATCTGTTATAATCAATTTGTAGAGCATTAGGTCAAAATGCCTACTTGTTTATTTTTTTGTAGACATTAACTACTAAGTTGTTTGTAACAATGATGATAGTTAGTGTCTTTTTTGGTCTAAGCCAAGATATAAGTAATCGGAAAAACTTCTTCATACTAACCACACAACCCTTTCTATTAACTTAAACCAAAACCCCAAGAGGGAGGTAAGCACAATAGTAGGAATTTGCTTGGTAGACACCAGTCCTAATGCTCAAGTTATTATTATCAACTATAAGACTTAAAAAAGCAAGAAAAAGCGTTCGACAAATTCCGACATATATCTTCGATATAGAAAAGCAAAGAAAAGAATAACAAAAAAATTCAGAACTTAATCTGAATTTTTTTCTATTAAATCATCTAAACTTACACCAAGAGCAACAGAAATTTTGTAAAAAGTTTCTACTGAAAAATTATATCCTGCTTTATCGCTTTGAATTTGTCTAATAAATTCATGGGATAATCCAACAATTTCAGCTAACTCGGCACTTGTCATATTTTTAAGCTTTCGATATTTTCGAATATTCTTACGAATAGTATCATAAATATTCTCATCAAACTTAATTTGCTTCAACTTAATCACCCATTTTTATTGTAAGGCATTAGCTCACAAAAATATGTAAAGTATTACTTTACATACAAAT
>CALVQM010000017.1 GCA_944358125.1 uncultured Bacilli bacterium | reverse complement strand
AACATGTTCTTCAAATTCAGGATCTAACATACCTTTCATAGCAAGCTCTATTTCTTCAATACATTTATAAATGATTGTATAAAGACGAATATCTACGTTGTATTCTTTGGCTATTTCTTTTGTTATATTAGATGGACTAACATTAAAACCAATAATAATAGCATTCGAAGCATTAGCTAAAACTACATCACTTTCCGTAATAGTTCCAATTCCTGAACGAATAACATTAATTTTAACCCCTTCGACATTAATTTTTAAAAGACTATTTTTTACAGCTTCTTCACTACCTCTTACATCGGCCTTTAAAATAACATTAATTTCTTTTTGCCCACTGTTAATTTTACTAAATAAATCATCTAGGGAAATAACATCTTTTTTATATTTACTTTCTTTTGCATGTAGTGCTCTTTTTTCAGCTACTTCTTTGGCTTCTTTTTCGGTTTCAAAGGCCATAAATTTATCACCAGCACTAGGGTTTTCAGATAATCCAGTAATCTCTACGGGAAGTCCAGGACCAGCTTCTAAAATAGATTCTCCACGATCATTTTTCATAGTTCTAACTTTACCGAAAGTCGTACCAACAACAATAGGATCACCTAGTCTTAAAGTACCATTTAAGATAAGTAAACTAGCAATTCCGCCAACATTTTTATCTTGACGGGATTCGATAACTGAACCAACCGCATATCTTTTCGGATTAGCTTTTAATTCAGACATTTCACTAATAGCTAGTATAGTTTCTAATAGTTTATCTACACCAACTCCTGTTTGAGCCGAAATATCAATGAATGGTACATTTCCTCCCCATTCTTCAGGAGTAATATTTATTTCAGCCATCTCGGTTCTAATACGTTCTGGATTAGCATCAGGTTTATCAATTTTGTTTACAGCAACAATAATAGGGACTTTAGCACTTAAAGCATGTTCTACAGCTTCTTTGGTTTGTGGCATAACCCCATCATCAGCAGCCACAATTATAATAACAATATCCGTTACGCTTGCTCCTCTAGCTCGCATTTCGGTAAAGGCTGCATGACCCGGCGTATCAATGAATGTGATTTTATTACCATTCGTCTCTATTTGATAAGCTCCAATATGTTGGGTAATACCACCAAATTCACCTGCAGCTATATGGGAGTCTCTAATGTAATCTAATAGAGTTGTTTTGCCATGATCAACATGTCCCATAATAGTTACAATAGGAGGACGTGGTACTAATAAAGCTTCATCATCAACAATTTCATATTCTTCAAAATTTGATACATCTTGAGTTTCTTCTCTTTTTAAAGTTTTATTGTATTCTAAAGCTACAATTTCGGCATTTTCAAAATCAATTGCTTGATTTAGGTTTATCATTAAACCTAAAGTCATTAATTTTTTAATGATATCCGTTCCACTAACATTAAGCTCTCTAGCTAAATCGCCAACACTCATACCATCTTTAAAAATAATGACATTGTCATCTTTGCTATTTTTCATCAGCTTATTTTTGTTTTTATACATTTCCTTTTTTAGATGACTATAATCTTTCGTTTCTTGATCTTTTTTCTTTTTAAGTTTTTGTTTTTTGTCAGTAATATTAATGTTTTTCGTCATATTACTACTTTCAACAATGGCATCTACTACTTCATCAATTGTTTCTTCTTCTTCAAACGATTCATCTTCCGTAATTAGATTAATCGCATTATCAAGAGAAATAATTTCTTCATCTGTTAATTCGTCATCACCACTTTTTACTTCAATTCCTAAATCATCACACTTCTTTAAAATTTCTGCTACACTTAAATTTACATCTGTTGCATATTCTTTAACAGTCATAGTAACATCTCCTTTCTTATTTACACAAATTTATGGCTTCTTCATAAACGCTAATTGGTACTTCTACTTCTAATACTCTTTCTAATATTTTACTTTTTTCCGCTTTTTTTATAACATCTATATCTTTTTTTAAATAGGCACCTCTGCCATTTGCCTTACCTGTTGGATCAACGATAACGACTCCCTCTGGTGTTCTTACAATTCGAAGTAAATCTTTCTTTTCACACTTTTCTTTTGTTACAATGCAAGTACGCATTGGAATTTTTTTTACTTTCATACTCAACTCTTCCTTTTTCCCCTCGTTTCATTGGCTACAAATTCTTTAATATGTCTTCGTAATTCTTGAATATCCATATTAGGATCTTGCATATAAAGACTTCCCATATATTCTTCAATACTTTTTATTACTTCTTCTAATCGTTCATCATAATCATGATAATAAGAAGATAATTTTATGGCTTCTCTAGCTTCTTTAGCATCACAATTATAAGCACTAAAATATTTTCCACAACATAGGCAATAAAAGTTTTCCGCATCATAAGATTTAGGACTAACATCATATCGTAATAATAATTCATGATTACAACTTTTTCTTAAAGTTAATTTATTTTCTTCTTCTTTTATTTTTTCACGATATTTACGATAAATTTGACCCGTAATATTCATGATCTCTTCATCTCTTTGATTTTTTAAAAAATAAATTTTTTGATAAACTTCTTCTTCTTCATGTTTTTTGGTAGTCATTGCTATTATTTGTTGTAAGTTCATAATTCCTCCCGTAAAAAGCTTATCACACTAGTTAGAAAATATTCTTTTTATTTATTACCTTCGGCATTAATTTGTTCCATGGTCTTAACATTTATTTTATATTTAGTTAGACGACTAGCTAGACGGATATTGTTTCCAGCCTTACCAATTGCTAGAGGTAATTCTTCATTGGATACAACTGCTAAAGCTTCTTTTTTGACAGGATCAGTAATGTTTACAATAGCATTCTTTGCTGGTGTTAAAGCTTTCTTGATATATTCTTCAGCGTCATCACTGTATAAAACAAAATCTAACTTTTCCCCATTTAATTCCTTTAAAATACTTCCTAGTCTTGAACCACGTTCCCCAATACAAGTTCCAATAGCATCAATCCGGTCATTTGTTGAGGAAACGGCTACTTTAGAACGAACGCCAGCTTCTCTTACACAAGCATGCATAATTAAGGTTCCATCTTGTAATTCAGGTATTTCTAGTTCACATAATCTTCTAACAAAGCCATAATGTTTACGAGAAAGTAAAATTAATGGGCCTTTAGAATTAGTTTCAATTTTTGTTACATAAACACGGATATTACTACCCATTTTAATAGTTTCTCCAGGAATAATTTCACTTTTAGGAAGTAAGCCTCTAGTTCTTCCTAAATCAATAAAGTAGTTGCGAGAATCTTCCATAGCCACTAGCCCTAGTAACATTTCCCCTTCTTTATCTTGAAATTCTTCTATTAAACTATTTTTTTCAGCTTCCCTAATTCTTTGGGTTAATACTTGTTTAGCTGTAGATGCGGCAACACGGCCAAAATCTTTCGGAGTTACTTCTTTTTCGATTGTTTCTCCTACTTTAATTCCAGGTACCATTTCTTCAGCTTGCTCTAAAATAATTTGGGCATCAGGATTTATTTTAGGAGGTATTTTTACTACATTTCCTTCTTCATCTATTTCTTCAGTTCCATAATCTACATCATCTACTACTACTAAATAAGAATAAACTTTAATTTCGCCAGTTTCTCTATTAATATCTACTCTAACATTGGTTTTAGAATCAAAATTTTTCTTATAAGCTGTCGTTAAGGCTTGTTCCATTCCTTCAAAAACAACATCTTCACTAATTCCTTTTTCTTTGACAATATTTTTAACTGCTTTAATAAATTCTTCACTATTCATTATAATCGCCTCTTTCTTTGCTTGTTACATCTAAAATGTAGGAGTCATCAGTAAAATCATAATCATCTACTATAGGATTAATAATATTAGTTGCATCTACTATTGCATCTAAATCAATGCCACCGACTTTATCAAGTACTACAGATAAAACATTATAATTTCCACTGTTCTTTTCATAAGTAACACTATCGACAATAATTTCTTTGACTTCTAGTGCTTTTTTAATTAATTTTTCTAATTCTGCTAAATCTTTTTTCATACACACCTCTTTAAAATAATAATAAAAGTGGGAATAATTATGCCCACTTAAATCTGTCTATCTAATTATAACACAAAATACTAATTTGTCAAAATTATTTTTCTTCCCATAAAATTATTATATCTTCTATTTTATAAGCGTCCCATCTAAAATGACCAGTTATACCATCTTTTTTAGCAAGTTTGCGTAAAACATTTTCTTCTCTTGATGGTTGTCCAGAATTATGAATTAAAAATGGTTCACCATTCTTGTTTCTTTTATCACTAATTATACCAATGTGTTTCATAGAACCAAAAACTACTATATCGCCTGGTTGCCATTCTTCTATTTTGGAAATATCCAATGTTAAACTTTCTGCATATTTGTGGAAGAAAACATAAAGATTTCCTACTCTTCGAAAGTCAATATTAGAATCTGGTGTTTTAATATGGTAATCTTGTTCATTACTCGCTTTAATATCCTGATCAATCATAGCTCTTAAATTGTACCCAGCATTTTTAAAAGCTCGCCAAATAACATCTGTACAAACCCCAATATCGGAAGGAGGATAACCATTATCCCAATACTTGCCATTATAAGTTGGGTGATTTTCGGCATCTATTCTGGCTCCAAGTAAAATATCTGTATAATCATCTATCCCATTATTATTGGCATCTATTTTACTTTTAATGGTCGGAATATGAAAATCTTCAGCAGTATAATATGTTTGATTTAAAAACGTATAGACAAATAAAGTAATACATATTATACATAATAAAAGAAATATGATAATTAATTTAGGCCTCTTAAGAAAAGTCATAAGTACCTCCTATTTAAGCCGACGTACACGATACCCTTTATTTTCTAATTCCTCTAAATACTTTTCATAATCTATATTATTAATAGAGGTGGCATGATGAGCCATCTTTAAAACTAAAGTTTTTAAAGCTTCATATTCTTCTTGACTACAATCACCTTGTAAATAATATTCTTGTACTAACGAGCAAAACAAAGTAAAATCTTCTTTTCCAGCATACATTTTTAATAAATTGAAATTTTTCGTCATAATACTTTCTTTAATAAGTGGGGCAAATTGTTGAAAAAATGGTTCAATTAAATAAGAAAAAATTTCATAGGCATTTACTAAAGAAAACTTACCTAAAACAGTGGGAATTGGAGCTTTTAAATTAATATATTCTTCTAATACTAATCTTGCAATATAATCATTTATTAATTCTTCACATGCTTCAGTGATAAATAAATTAGGCATAATTAATTCTTCTTCGGTTACAGCCATTACATCAATCATTAGAGCATGATTAATTTCATGAATAATAATTTCTAAATCAATTACTAATAAGGGTAGGAATATCGATTTATAAAAATGTTCTTCTTCTTCATCAGCGATAATAAAATACATGGGAACATCATTAAATAAATACTCTAAAAAATTATTAGCAATTAACTTTTGATCAGAAAAGGCTGATTTTACTATTACTTTTTTTAAAGCTGCTTGTTCTAATCCTTCTATTTCATTAAACCCTTTTATTTGCGTATAAAATTTATTTAAATAATGCAAATAATAGATGATACTTCTTTGATCTTTTTTACTTAAGCACATGCTTTTTATATCTACCAATTTTAAAAAATCAAGGGATAAAAAGTAAGTAAAGTAAATACTTTTAATTGTATTTTTAATTTGTTCATGATACTCTTTACCATAAAAGTTTGTAAAAGCTTGAATTAAAAAGGGTTCAATAGTTTTCATAGCTTTTTCCAAAACTTCCCCATTCTTCTTGTTATAGCTTTTAATTCTTTTATCTATTTTCATATTAATTTTTTACTGTAGCTTTATTCTTGCAATATTGATAAACATGATTGGTAGTTAAGCAATCTTCGATACTACGGTGCGAAGAATACGTTAGATGAAAATAATTTTTTAAAGTCTCTAGTTTATGATTAAATACTCCCTTTATATATTTACGAGCTAAATAAACAGTATCAATATTTTTATTCGTAATCATTGGTAAATGTAAGTTGTTGATATTTTCTTCAATAAAAGATAAATCAAAACTAGAATTGTGTGCTACTAAAGGTAAATCTTCAATGAAAGCAATAAATTTAGGTAAAGCTTCTTCAATAAATATAGCATTACTCACTAATTCATCATCAATTCCTGTTATAGCTGTAATAACATCTGGGATCGGACATTTAGGATTTATTAATACGCTAAATTCTTCTATTAATTCGTTATTTCTATATTTTAAAGCTCCTATTTCAATAATTTTAGCAGTTTTAGGATCAAAACCTGTTGTTTCTAAATCAAATACTACATAATCGTCTACTAAATTTTTTTCTTTATTTAAACTAATCATATAAACTCCTTAATTGCTTCATATACTTCTTCTTTACCTGTTTTATAAACGGTTGAAAAAGTTATAAATTCTTCATCTTTAGGTAATTTTAATGTATCTTTAATTAATTTATTTTGCTTTTCTCGACTATTTTTACTTACTTTATCGTATTTAGTCGCCACAATTTTAATTTTTAAATTATAATACTTTAAAAAATCATACATTAAGCAATCATCTTCTGTTGGTTTATGACGATAATCAATTAGTAAGAAAACACATTTTAGTGATTCTCTTGATTTTAAATATTCTTCTATCATAACCCCAAATTTCTTTTGACGCTCATGACTTACAGTTGCATAACCATAACCGGGAACATCAACTAAATAAAAACTTTTATTAACTAAATAAAAATTTAGTGTTTGGGTTTTTCCGGGCTTGGAAGAAGTATGAGCAAAGTTTTTACGGTTAATAATTGTATTGATAAAACTAGATTTCCCAACATTACTTCTTCCTACTAATAAAAATTCTGGTTTTCCTTCTTCAGGATATTGACTTGCCCTTACAGCACAGTTTGTTAGTTCTACATTATCTATTTGCATTTTTTTCACCAACTTAATTATATTATATTTTTAGTTTTTTTGCAAATTAGGAAACTTTATTCTTGTTTCTTGCAGCGATTTAATAGTACATGAGAGACTGTTATATCTTCTATACGTTTTCTTTTTACATAATATAAAAGTAATAAGGCTTCTTTTAAAATAAGGAGTTTAGAAATAGAAGTTTTTTGCCAAGTATCTATATTTACTAGGGTATCTTTAATACCTATGCCGGTTATATTTTTTGAAGGATAAAGATAAATTAAAGTGGCTAGGCTTCTTTTTAAATGATAATCAGATGTAATTAAAACAAGAGATATTTCTTTCCCATTATATTTACTTTTTAAGAGTTCTAAAGAAAGTTTTATATTTTTCCAAGTATTATGGCTTTTCTTTTCAACTAAAATATCTTCTTTAGGTATATCATGTTTTATTAAATATTTATACATTTTACATGCTTCTGAAAAAATGTTCATACTTAAAAAACCGGAAGATCCCGATACTAAAATCTTTTTAACAATCCCCTTTTGATATAATTCTTTAGCTTTGTTAATTCTATCAGGGATCATTTTAGGTCCTCCTAAAACAATTGCTACATCATAGTTTGGTTTTAATGGAGATTCTTCTTTTCTAAACACTATATTTTCTAAATCATTAGAACTTGCTAAAAATAATAAGTCACGATATTTTAATTTTGATAACTGCATATTAACCCTTCTTTTGTTTTAATTCTAACATTATTTAGTAAAGTAGTAAAGAAATAGCAGATGCCAAAATAAAATTATAAAAGAAAAGGAGAAAAGAATAAAGATGAATGATACTGAATTTCCTCCTAATTTAAATCCACAGGCATTTTCTTTTTTAGCTTGTTTAGTTGGTTCGGCCCTATCTGGTGATTTTGATGCTTATGAACAAGCAAGTATTGGCAACTGGCTTATGTTAGTTGGAGAATTTATGGTGGCGGCCTCGGCTCAACAACAATTGATTGAAGCAAGATTAGAAAATTTTAATATTAATATAAATAGTCGGGAACATAAAAGTGGTGGAAGCTTTTATAAAAATAACGGTCGAAGTAGTCAAACCCAAAGAATGGAAGTAGATTTTCTTTTAGGGGCTGTTAAAAAACTTCAAGAAGAACTTGAAGCTTTGAAAAAAGATAATTAATCTTTTAAAATACGCAAAGAATTTAGGATAGCTAATAATGTGATACCAGTATCTGCAAAAACAGCTGATGCCATATGAGCAATACCTAACATAGCTAATAATAAGATAAGCACTTTAATACCAAGGGAAAATATGATATTCATTAGTATAATTTTTTTCGTCTTTTTTGCAATAGAAAGTACGGTGGGAATACTTTGTAAATCATCATTCATGATTACAATATCACTAGCTTCAATAGCACTATTACTGCCAATACTACCCATGCTAATGCCAATATCCGATGCTACTAGGCTTGGAGTATCATTGATACCATCGCCAACAAAAATGACATGATGGTCTTTTTGAAGATTTGTAATGGCCGTAAATTTTTCATCAGGAAGTAACTGTGATCTATATTCATCAATACCAGTATTGCTTGCTACCATTTTAGCAAAAGTATCATTATCTCCCGTTAACATATAAGTTTTTAAACCAAAAGACTTGAGAGTACTTATTACTTTGCTAGCATTTTCTTTAACATGATCATCAAAAATAAAACTACCTATTACTTCATCATTTACACTAATAAAAATGTTTTCTTTCTTTTTGGTTTTACAAAAACTAGCACTACCAACTTTAATTTCCTTATTATGATATGCAAACTTTATTCCTTTTCCATCTATTTCTTCAAACTTTTTTACTTCCTGGGTATCTAATTTTTTATGATTGGCACTTAATATTAATTTAGCAATAGGGTGATTAGAATATATCTCGCCTAAACTAGCTAAATATAAAATATCTTCTTTAGTGTATTCTTTATTATAAACATTTATTTCTTTTAGTTCTAATGAACCAGTCGTAAGTGTTCCGGTTTTATCAAAACAGATTGTATCACATTTCGTTAAAGTATCTAAATAATTACTTCCTTTCACTAAAATTTTCTTTTTTGAACTCATGCCAATACCAGCGAAATATGATAAGGGAACGGAAATAGCAATCGCACAAGGACAAGATATAACTAAAAAGGTTAAGGCTCGGTAAATACTATCTTGGTAAGTTATGCTAGATATTAATGGAAGAAAAAGAGCTACTAAAATTGCCATAACAAGTACTATTGGTGTATAAAAACTGGCTATTTTGGATACAGAAGTTTCGGTTTTAGCTTTATTATTGGTGGCATTTAAGGTAAGTTCTAAAATTTTATAAGCTGTACTATTATAATAAGTATGCGTAACTTCTACTTCTATTACTTCCCCTTTATTAATATAACCAGATAAAACTAAATCTTTTTCTTTAATATCTTTTAAGATTGCCTCACCAGTAAGACCTGATGTGTCTACTTGAGTTGTACCATTCGTTACTATTCCATCTACAGGAATAAGTTCGCCTTTTTTTACTACTATTAAATCCCCTATTTTTAAATTTTCACTTTTTACTTTAGTAAGTCGCTTATTAGTCTTTAAATTGGCATAGCTAGCCTTTAATTCGACTAAATCTTTGATGGAATTACGGCTTTTATTAACAGCCTTATCTTCTAAAATTTTACCTAAAACATATAAAAGTAATACCATTAATCCTTCCATATGTTCTTTAAGAATATAAGCGCCAATAGCCGATATACAAATTAAAGCATTTTCATCAATATTATGGGATTTTATAATTTTTTTGATAGCTTTAATAAATGTTTTATATAAAAGTAATAAATAAGAAATAATTAATAATCCTTCTTTTATTATTTGGTTTGAAATAAGAAGAGATAGTCCTAAAAACAATAAAGCTAGAAGAAAACGAAATAGTTCTAAATCTTGTTTATTTTCTTCATTTTTTTGGACGTATACAAAGACATTTGGTTCTACTTTCTTAATTATTTTAAATACTTCATTAAAAGGACTGTCGATATCAGTTTTAAAACTAATAGTTAGAGTACTAAAATTTACTAAAACATTACTAAATCTTTTATCTTCCTTAATAGCGTCCTCAATTTTTTTAGCACAATTAACACAATCTAAATTTTCTAAATAGTACTTATAATTCTTCAACATGTTCACGTCCTATCTCAAATAATTTAATTACATGTTCATCTTTTAAACTGTAATAAACGATTTTTCCTTCTTTTCTTGATTTAACAAGCTTTGCTTGCTTTAAGATACGTAGTTGATGGGATATTGCTGAATCACTACTGTTAGTAATAAATGCTAAATCAGATACACATAACTCACTTAATTTTAAAGCATAAATGATTTTCATTCTCGTACTGTCTCCAAATATTTTGAATACTTCGGCCACATCAAATAATAATTCATCATTAAGCATTTTATTTTTGACTCTTTTAGCTAGAGTCTCATGAATTAAATCTTTATTCATTTCTTCCTCCTTTTATTTGAATGATTGTTCATATATTTAATTATATGCTAATAATAAATAGAAGTCAACACTAAATAATATCAACTTCAGTTATTTTCACAAGTAATTGACTTAATATTTCTTCATCTGTCATTTTCGTAATAGCAAAACACTTTTTTCCTAAATCTTTAAAAGATGCACCGCAATGATACAAAGTCTTTTTATCTATAATAATAAAACGGTCATGAAAAGAATCATTTTTAATTATTTTAACATTTTGGTATTGATGCTCATACATTTCTAAATCTTTCTTATTAATATTTTTTGTGACAATTAGAACATCTTTTTGAATAGAAGCAAAAACATCTAATATATTTTTATCTAAATAATTATCAATAATAGCAATGCTTTCTTGAGCTTGACTCAAAATATCACATAGCAAAGAATAGGCATCATATATAGCACCATTAAAAAATAAATGATATGGTTTTTCGTTATCCATTTTATCAAAAATAAGTTCAAATTTATGATCATAATCGATGAGTTTAGTTTCTATATTGGATACTCTAGTTTCTAAAGTATTATTAGCAATATATTTACGCATTAAAACAAAAGCTTTAATAATTGCCACATTTACTTTCGCAGCTATATCACTTTTTAAAAGACCACTTAACATCATAACTCCATGTTCAGTAAAAACATATGGTAAATATTTGATGTTATTACCACGATTATTACCACTTCTGTTCAAGGTCACGATTTGTGACCTTGAAGACACTTCTTGGGCTTCTTCTAATGTTAATTGAAAACAAAAATCTTCCGGAAACCGATTTAAATTTCTTTTTACTACTTGATTTAAAGCCTTCGTTTCCACTTGATAAAGTTTAGCTACATCACTTGCAAGCATAACTTGTTTTCCTCTAATTTCATAAATTAAATTTTCAATTTTAATATTGTTAATCATTAATTCATTCATTGTCATTCCCCCTTATCTTTGATATCACAAATTGTGTTTTTGAACGTCTTATGATTACAAACTAATTATATCATAATACATACATTAGTTCAATACAATATTGTTAAAAAATAGCTTAAAATTAAGCTATTCTAAAATCATCTTCCATTGTGAATATTATATTTTCTTCAATCCATTCTTTTCTAGGTTCTACCTTATCTCCCATCAAAACATTTACGCGTTTTTCAGCCAAGGCAGCATCATAAATATTAACACGAATTAAACTTCGGGTTTCAGGGTTCATAGTGGTATCCCAAAGTTCTTCAGCATTCATTTCTCCTAAACCTTTGTTTCGGGAAATATCAGGTTTACCGGGATTTTCAGAGGCAATTCTAAATCTTTCTTCATCAGAATAAGCATAAAAATGTTTCTTACCATAATCAAGTTTATATAAGGGAGGCTTGGCTATATAAAGTTTTCCGGCCTCAATTAATGGTCGCATGAAACGGTAAAAGAAGGTAAGTAATAAAATTTGAATATGTGAACCATCGACATCCGCATCAGTCATGATTATAACTTTATCATAGTTAGAGTCTTTAACGTCAAAATCTGCTCCAAGTCCGGCACCAATAGTATGAATAATTGTATTAATTTCTTCATTCTTTAACATTTCTGTAACATTGGCTTTTTCGGCATTAATTACTTTACCTCGTAGTGGTAATATAGCTTGGAATTTCCGGTCTCTTCCACCTTTAGCAGATCCACCAGCCGAATCTCCTTCTACTAAAAATAATTCATTAATTTTGGGATTTTTACTTGTTGCTGGGGCTAGTTTACCCGATAAGTTTTTCTCTACTTTATTTTTTCCTTTGCCATTACGAGCTTCTTCTCGAGCTTTTCTAGCTGCTTCTCTGGCCAGTTTACTTTTACTAGCTTTATCTACAATATTTAGTGCTACCTCTTTATTTTCTTCTAAAAAGAATTTCAAGTTTTCATAAGTTATCGCTTCTGTTATACTTCTAGCTTCTGGGGTACCTAATTTACCTTTCGTTTGGCCTTCAAACTGTAATAAATTTTCAGGAATTTTTAAGTTAATAACCGCACTTAGTCCTTCTCTAACATCACTACCATCAAAAGTAGCATCACGCCCTTTAATTAAATTATTTGATTTTACATAATCATTAAAGGCTTTTGTAATTCCTGTTTTAAAACCAACTTCATGAGTTCCACCATCAACTGTTTTCACATTATTAACAAATGACATAATATTTTCATTATAAGTATCGGTGTATTGCATCGCAACATCTACTTCAATACCATTTTTAGACCCACTAAAATTTAAAACTTTGTTAAGAGTATTCTTTCCCTCGTTTATATAATCAACAAAATCAACTAAACCATTTTCATAGTGAAATTTTGTTTCTTTTTTCGAATCTTCATCTAATACTTCAATTGTAACATTAGGTATTAAAAAGGCACTTTCTTGCATGCGTTCCACAATAGTAGTATAAGAAAAAGCACAGTTTTTGAATATTTCATAATCAGGCATAAACGTAACAATTGTCCCTGTTTTATTGGTAGTACCAATCTTTTTTAGAGGACTATCCACATTTCCTCCATCTTTAAATCGAATATTAGAAATCACACCATCTCGGTAAATTATAACGTCCATCCATTTAGATAGAGCATTAACAACACTACCACCAACACCGTGAAGTCCGCCACTTACTTTATAGTTTCCTTCTTCAAACTTACCTCCAGCATGTAAAATAGTGTAAATAACTTCGGGTGTCGATTTTCCTGATTCATGCATTCCCGTTGGGACGCCACGACCATTATCGGCAATCGTAATAGATCCATCTTTATGTAAAACTATCTTAATATGATTACCATAACCATTAATTATTTCATCAATTGAATTATCGACAATTTCCCATACTAAATGATGAAGTCCACGTTTATCTGTACTTCCAATATACATTCCTGGACGTTTTCTTACGGCTTCAAGCCCTTCTAATATTTTTATTGATGATGCGTCATATTTCTTGTTTGCCATTTTATTCACCCTATCATTTATTATAGCAAACAAATCAGTAAATGTAAAACACATAGACATTTACTTTACAGTGTTATTTTAGCTTGTCAACTTATGTTTCTTAATTTATAATATTAACAGGTGAGTGTATGAAAAGTGATGCAAAAATAATAATTATAGGGACTGCTATAACTTTAGTAGTTTTGGTATTAGCTATATTTCTTTTTTATATATTTTCTACTAATTATGCGGAAAATAAAATAGTTAATGATAATAATAATAACAGTGCTAGTGATATAGAAAATGATGCTAATACAAATAAAAAAGTAACCCTTTATTTATTTAGAGGTTTAGGTTGTCCCCATTGTGAAGAAGCTATAGAATTTCTAGAAACTATAATAGATGATTATCCTTATTTAGAAGTACAAACGCTAGAAGTTTGGCGTAATAAAAATAATAAAGAATTAATGGATATCGTATCCAAGAAGTTAGATATAGAAGTATCTAGTTCTGTTCCTTTAATTATAATTGGTGATGAGTATGCTAGACGTGGTTTTGCTGATGGAATGGAAAATAGTCTTAAAAAAGAGATAGAAAAAGCACATAAAAATAAAGATTATAAAGATATAGTCAAAGAAACTTTAAAAGATAATCCTGATCTGTTAGTTAATAAGGAAATATTATCAAAAAATTAAGAAAGTGTGATGGCACTTTCTTTTAATTTCTCTTGTTATCAGTAATTAATTCGATATCTTCTGTTAATTGTTTGATCCGTTCAATAATTCTTCTTGCTTTTACTTTATCTAGACTACTTTTCGATAAAGATAAGTGATATTCTAATTCTTCAATAGTTAAATTAGATGTAAAGAAAGTCGTTAAATGATTATTCATTCTATTTTGCAGAATAGTTCCTAAAACTTCATCTCTTCCCCATTCACTTACTTGTTCGGCTCCAATATCATCTAATAACAAAATAGGTACGGTAGAATAACGCTCCATTTTACTATTATAGGTATCCCAATCTTCTTTTAAATCTTTTAAAACATCAGGAAAATAAAGAGCTATAAAATCAATTTTTTTATTAATATTTAATTCATTTAATAAAGCATAGAGTAAGAAACTTTTACCACTTCCAAAAGAACCATGTAAATAAAGGCCTTTCATATCTTTATAAATGTCAAATTCATCGTAAAACTTCTTTATCCATTTAATTACCGCTACTCTATTTTTATCTTTGACATCTATTTTATTGAACCTAGCATTTAAAAGTTCCTTACTAGCAGTATTTTTAAGTTTTAATAAACGCTCTTGCTCTTTTTTAAATTTACAAGGAATATATATAAAATCTATAACTTTTCCCATAACTTCTGGATATAGATAATGGCCTAAAACTTTGTTTTTACATTCATATAATCCTTTACAATTTTGGCAATTTTTCATTTCTTTCGTGCAATCTATCAAACTAGAATTATATAAACATCCTAGATCTTCCTTAATATTTAGTTTATTTACTAATGAATGAAAGCTAGCATCTTTTAAATTATTTTGATAGTCTTTTAATAGTTCTTTTTTTAATTCTTTTACTTTTGTGTTATCTTTTAAACTTTCCATATTACCACCTAAATCTTTAATAATTCTTCTAATTCTTTTGCTTCTTCATCACTAATTTCTGATTTTTCTAAATTTTTATCAAACCATACAGGTACTGGTGCTTCTTTAACATTTTTATTGTTTGCTTTAGTTGTAGTCTTAAGCATTTTCTTATGTTCTTTTTCGGCTAAATCCATTGCTTCTTTAGCTGTTTTAACCCCGGCTCTTTTCCACTGGCCGGCAATTGTTTCAACATAACTTACACTTAACTTATTATTATTTTTCTTTAAGACATAATCTATTAAAACATTGACTACAGCAGGATTTAATTCTAAATCAATCATAAGCATTTCGAGTAATTTTAAATCTCTGGTTGTTGGATTAGAACCATGATATTTGCTTTTTAAAAAATCATAGGGACTAGTATTTTCAAAAACACCAATAATACGTCCCTTTTTAGAAGTATCTCCGGTTGGTGTTTTTAAATATTCGGGTTGAGTTCGATATACTAATGTAGGTAAGGTACCTGATTTAAATTGATAGTATTTACGAGCATTTTTACGTAGAGTATCTCGGTCTATACCACCTTTTTCATTAAGACTAGCTCTAATTAATTCCACCATTTTTAGAGTATCTAAATCATAAATAAAGGCGAGATTAATAATAAGTTCCTTCATCTTTTTATTAATAGCTTTTTCATTTAATATACCTCTTGGAATACTACTTATAATTAAATCAAAATCAATATCACTTTCAATATTAAGTGGTAATGTTTCTCTTTCTCTGGCTTCAAAAACTGACATACTAGTAGACTCAAATGTTTCATTTAACGTTTTTGTAATATCAGTATAATCTTTTAAATCAATATTTACTTTACGATACATTTTTTTTAAATAATTATATTCTTCTTCACCAATATTATTATATAAAACAATATTTAAAATAGGATTATTAAAAAATTCATTAGATGATAAAGGCGAATATAATTCATAGACATAAGAATTAATATCTCCTTCTTTAAAATATGTTTTCATAAGCCCTACGGCTTCTAAAGCTTCCCTTGCTTCTTTTATACCTTCTAGGCTACATTTTAAAATACTCATTAAATGATGATGGGTAAAATCTCTACTCATAAGCTCTAATCTATCTAAATCACTCCATAAAGTAAGATATAAGCTAACAGAAGCAAAACCTATAATTGGTTCATATAAATTAATTAAATTCTTTTTATCAATTTCAGTTAAAATTGTTTTATTTACCACAACATATTTATCAGCGGGTAAAAGTGTTACTAATTTCATATGAACCTCCCTAATAGTTAAATTTCATAAAAATTATAACACATAACTAGGTTAATAGAAACTAGTTTTTTAAAAGAAAAACTCAAGACTTTTTAAGTTCTTGAGTTTTGTTTTAGCTAGCTCCAACTACCACAAATGGATCAGTTTGGCTACCAGTTCCGGTTATTTGGACATCACTACGTAAATTTATTACCGGACGAACGCCTGGAAACGTATGAGTTACTGCGTAATAATGAAGACTACATTCACCCATATATCCCACCATAAATACATAAGCTCCATTATTATAATAAGCTGGTGTCATAGTCCAGTATTCTCCTTTGGTATATAAATAACTATCAATATTATTAATACCATATTTTATTCCATTCAATACTACCTCATCGCTCGTTATCAATCCTATTGGGTTTAATAAATTTCCATTAGATTTTGATAATATATCTTCAGTATTACATTGCAAACTAGCCTTTCCATTCATTCTATCATAGGCTGCAAAATTAAAACTACTATCACTCCAATCAATACGAAAATAACTATAATACCATTCCAATTAAGCATTTAAATTCTATTGCTAATTATTTTAATGTATCAATTGATTATATTTTGGGATTTAATAAACATAAAATATATGATTTACTTATAAATGATATTAATAATATAAAGGCTGGTCAAAGATTAAAAGAATTTCGCAAAGATAATAAAATTACACAATTAAAACTTGCACAAATATTAAATACCAATCAATCTGTTATAGCAAATTATGAACGTGGTAGAACTGTTATTGCTACTCCTTTTCTTTATTCTATATGTAAAAAATACAACATATCAGCCGATTATCTTTTAGGTAAAATAGATAGTCCAAAGTACCTTAACTAGGGCTTTTTTTATTTTCGACACAGATGTCAAAATGCGTCATAATTTGTCGAACGCTTTTTCTTGCCTTTTTTGGTACAATCCTTCATAATAGATGCTGTTATCCAGTTATTGGTAAGCGCCTGCTTTCTTTTTATGAGT
>CALVQM010000016.1 GCA_944358125.1 uncultured Bacilli bacterium | reverse complement strand
CTATTAATAAATTTGAAAATCAATATGATATCATACCAATTAAAAGACTAAACCAAATTGCTAATTTTTTTAATGTGTCCCTAGATTATTTATTTGGATTAACAGATTTAAAGCAATATAAAAATAGTAATTTAGAAATAAATTTTAATTTATCTAGCAAACGTCTTAAAGAATGGCGAAAATCTCAAAAACTTACTCAACAAAAATTAGGAGAAAAGTTAAATGCTTCATCCTTTGTAATTATTCATCATGAAAATGGTAGAACAATTCTTAATACTCCATTCCTCTATGAATTATGTAAAAAATATCATATTAGTGCTGATTATCTATTAGGTAAAATAGATGAACCTCAAGAGTTATCTTGAGGTTTTAATATATCTAAAAATACATAATTAGCTAAATAGATACCTGCTACAGCGGGTACAAATATAGCCGATCCTATTACATTATTAGTATTAATACTAGCTTCTTTACTAAATACTACTGGTATATTTAAATCCAAATTAGCTTGTCTTATCATACTTCTAAATTTCCTAGCTAAAGGATCATTTTCTGTTTTAGCAAGAGTTGTAATTTCTAAATAAGCAGAATTAAGTTTTTTACCTGTTCCTAAAGCACTAATTATTTTAACATTATTTTTTCTAGCATAACGAACTAATTCTACTTTAATAGTTAAATCATCACAAGCATCAATAATATAATCATAATATTCATTAATATACTCTTTAAAATTATCCTTCGTTAACATGACATCTATAGCTTTTATATTTACTTTATTAATAGAAGTATATCTATTTATAGCTTCCTCTACTTTTAAATTACCAATATTTTCTTGATTAGTAATAATTTGTCTATTTAAATTAGACTCTTCAATTATATCACCATCTATTATTGTTATATTTAAAAAACCTGTTCTAACTAAAGCTTCTAAAGTAAATCCCCCTACTCCCCCAACACCTACTAATAATATTTTGGTATTTTTTATTTTTTCTAAATTAGTAGTTCCTATTAAGGGTATTAAACGTTCAAACATGTATATCACCTTCTTAAATTATAGCAAATAAAAACCCAGATGGAAAGTCTATCTGGTGATAAAAAACCCGCTCTCGCGAGGTGGTAAGAAACATACATGCTTCTGGATCCTGGCTAATCAAAGACCAGTCTTCAACTCCACATGTAATTATTCTCCCAAGAATATCACATAGTCGGTTTTATGCTACAGATAAACTATATCCTCTAGGCATTTTTATTATAGCATATATTAGAAATCTTATTCAAGTATTTAGACACTTTTTTACATTACTATTCATCATAATTCCAAATTCCTAATTTTCCTTTAGCTTGAATAGGTTTATCAAGTATTTCTATTTCCTCTAATACCCAAGCATATCTTCTTTCCGTGTACATTCCGCATATATATTCTTGATGATGATTATTTCTTATATCCTCTACAAAGTCTTTAGTCATATAAACACAATCTTTTAACTTACATTTACAAATAATATATCCATAACTAAAAGCTTTACCTTTAACAAGTTCTAATAATTCATGACGATTTGTAATATCTTTTTTAGTTAAACTAGCATGAATATATAATTCTCCTCTATAATTTGTTTTCCAACTTCTCGTTTCTATTCTTTTTACGCCATCTTTAATTAATGTTGCAAAAGGTTCTTTAATACTTAATACTCTCATGTCATCACCACCTAAATTATAAAACAAAAAGACTAGAAAAACTAGTCTCTTAACCAAATTTTGATATATCTCCTAATCCTGACATTGGATCAAAATCTTCATTAGCCCCATTATTAACTGGATTAGGATTAACTGGTTCATTAACTATTGGAGTATCATTACCCTCTGCTATATCACTTTCTATAGCATCTGTTGCAACACCTTCTGTTACATAATTATTACTTACTGGTTCTGGTGTTATTTTAGGAGCACTACTTGGTTCTTCTTCCCAACAAGCTGATACATTACAGTTCGTTGAATATGGCATTGGATCTGGCATCTCTAATTTACAAATCATTGGTATTTTAAAGGCTGAACCAAACGCTACACAATTTCCTGGTTGTAATACTTTCATTTTCTCAATAACATCAGCACTAATATTAGGAAGCATCTCTTCAATATATTTAATATCTTTGGGGTGAGTCATTTTAAATATTAAAAAGTTAGAACATTGAGCAATAACTGTATCACTAATTTCTACTGGTCTTTGACTAATTATATCAAGAATTACTCCATACTTACGTCCTTCTTTAGCAATACGATCAAATATATTATATCCAAGTAAGAAAGTATCGGTATCTTGTTGAATATATCTATGGGCTTCTTCTAAAAATAAATGAAACGGAATACTAGCTCTTGTTTGTAAACCTTTGGCATAATCAAATAATAATTTAGAAATAATTTTAACAATAACTTTGGCATAAGCATCATCTATATCTTCTAAATTAATATTAACTATTTGGGCTCTAGCATTTTCTTTTCTACATAATTCTGCCACAAAATCTTCTGTGCTTGTGTATTTAGAGCCATCAAAATAATTATTAACTTGCCCTCCAATAATCGTATTAAGTCTTACTTGCAATATCATCGCTTCATTATACATCATTTGATTACCTTGAAAACCTTCACTAATTAAAGTAAATTCTAGGGCATTTGCTAAATCTTTCAAAGTATAAAAAGCTTTTTCCGGAATAGGCATTTCGGTAATAGACTCATCAATATGTTTTAAAATATATTCGGTAATTAAAACAGACTCTCCAAAGTTTCCATTAGAATCGATTTCAAAACATTCACTAAAACTTCTCGTATAACCTAGTCCTGGAATTACAGAATCAAAGTTAAATTCTTTGGTGTGACAAACTTCAATTACTTTAAATATCTCATTTTTCTTATAACTAGTTGTAGCATTACTAAATAAAATTGCTATTAAAGCTTTAGCTATTAAATGATTTTTATATTTAGTTACTTCTTCACTATCACTAGAAAATATTTTGGCATATTTAATACTACGTTCCAAAATTGGTAATTGAGAGTGAGAGTTTGCTTGTAATAATAATGCTACATCATCAAGTGTTAACAAATTTACAGGTATTTTAAGTAAATAATCGGTTGGTTCCGTAGGATTAGTTGTAATAAACTTATAATTATAATTAGGATTAATTTTATTTAGAGATCCAAAAGCATTTTTATATTCCCCATAAGCATCAAAGAAAAACATGTTCGCATTATAAGTTACGGTTTTAGGATTACTGAATATGTTTTGAATAATTCTTGATACCCCACAAGATTTACCAGAACCAGAGTTACCAAATATAGCTAAATGATTAGAAAATAAATCATTAATACTAGGACATATTTGAAAACCCTTATAAGTAGCACTATCACCTAGTGTAAAGCTTTTATTACTTAAAGTTCCCACTAATTCTAGTAATTCTTCACTATTAATAATACGAAGAGTACTTGATAAAAGTGGTTTTCTAATAACACCATTAACATATCTTGTTCCTACATATTCACCTAAAAAACGAATTTTAATTTCTTCATCATTTAATTCAATAACTTCACCTAATATTCTTTGATCTTTATCTTCAAATATTACATGAATATTCATTAAATCAGCTGTAATAGTATCTTTACTTACATTTTCTACGTGTGCTATATTATCACTAATATACAAAATTTTACCAAATATCATTCTATCAACCTACCTATTATAAAATAATTATAGCATGTTTACATTCAAAAAAAAAGTAGTTTTTTAAACCACCTTAACTAGCTTTTGTAAAAAGAATAAGAAACAAAATAAAATATTCGGCTTATTTCCCACTCCAAATTTCATACCAATTCTTAAGTTTATCTAAACCCGAACTAGCTAAATCTTTAATCATATCCCAAGTAAAGCCAAAACTTTGTTTCAAACTTTGAAAATCTTCTTTAGCAGATGCACATAAATCACTATGAGAAGAGCAAATACTTGTTGTAATATCTAAATATGTACTAACAATCATATTTTTAACACTAGTATATACTTTATTAGCCCCATTACTAATCGTCTCTTTATAACCAGGGAAAACACTATCTATTTTATCATCTACCCATAAAGCCACTTTTAAAACTTCTAATTTCGCACTAGTAGTAAGCTCACTAAAAGTATGGCCTGCTATGGTACCATCATAAAATAGGAAATCAACAATGGTTATAAAACCACTTTTTAAAGTATCAGTTATCCCATTATTAGCATTTGCTTTCAAAGTATTAACATAGGATAATACTTCCTCATCAGCACTTTTAGTAACTTGACTTGAACTGTTATTAGCTCCACTATTAGAAGTAGTATTTTTACTAGTATTGCTACTATTATTAGAATTAGTAACATTATTGTTAGAATTAGTAGTATTTTGTTTTGAACTATTATTAGTCTTGTTTTTTGAAGTATTATTGTTATTGGTATTATTTGTTGATGGTGTATTAGAACTACTATTATCTTCTATCTCTTCCTCATTATCTATAATTTTATCTTCTCTATCTGTTTTACTAGCTTGTATTAATTTATCTTCTTGGGCTGTAATTTCTTTAGGAGATGTATTTTCCTTTAAACTACTTTTCTTATATGTAATTTTTACTTTATCACCTACTTGATAAGCATTAGTATTTTCTACTAAATAATCTCCATCTTTCGTTTCTAGTATAATATAATTATCCCCAGTAATTAAAACAGTACCACTAATACTTAAACTTTCATCTTCTTTAGTTAAAAAATAAACTCCAATTAAAGCGGCGATAAACAAAATAGAAATAACGATAATTAAAATAATCTTCTTTTTTGACATAATACCACTTCCTAATCATATTATACACGAAAAAAGCTGAAATGTAAAACTTCAGCCCTATTTTAATTTCTCGGTTAATATTTCTTTAGTCATAACGGGATTAGCCTTTCCTCTTGTTTGCTTCATAACTTGCCCAACGAAATAATCAAAGATATTTGTCCTACCATTTTTATATTCTTCTATTTGTGATGGGTTATTAGCAAGTATTTCTTCAATTATTTTGGTAAGTTCTAAAGAATTACTAATCTGGGCATTATCTTTACTAATATAATCTTTAATCTCTTTTTTCTCAACAATTACTTTCTCAAATATTTCTTTAGCTTGTTTCGAACTAATTAAGCCCTTATTAGTAGCGTCTATTAAATCTTTTAATCTTTTAGGAGTTAAATAAAAATCATGTATAGAAATACTATTCTTATTTAAATAACCCATAATTTGTGTTGTAATCCAGTTAACAGCACTTTTAGCATCTAACCCCAGACGCAAACATTCTTCAAAATAATCAGAAATATCTTTTTCTTTAACTAAATTTTCGGCATCATAACTACTTAACCCATAGTTATTAATATAATCTAATTTCCGTTCTAAATGAAGTCTTGGAATACTAGCTTTTATTTCTTCTAACCATTCATCCGTTATCTTCCATTTTGGTATATTTGGCTCTACAAAATATTTATAATCTATCGCATCTACTTTACTACGCATCCGAATAGTACTACTACTATCTTCGTCCCATCTTCTTGTTTCTTGTTCAACTTCATCGTATTTCCCAGCTTCTTTTAATTCTGTCTGTCTTTTAATTTCATAAAGAATAGTATCTCTTACTCCACTTAAAGAGTTAACATTTTTAACTTCTACTTTCGTCCCTAACTCATGTGTATCTTCATCTTTAATAGATACATTAACATCACATCTAATTTGTCCTTTTTTTGTATCGGCATCCGATATATCACAGTAACGGTATATTCTAATGATATGTTCCAAGAAAGCTATGGCTTCATCGGCACTATGAAAACATGGTTCAGTAACTAGTTCTAATAAAGGTACTCCTGAACGGTTATAATCAATATTAGAAGTGGTAAAGAAATGATCTAGACTAGCCGAATCTTCTTCTAAATGAATATCATGAATATAAACCGGAAGTATTTTATCATTTACTTCAATATCAATTTTTCCATCTACCCCAATTGGATTATTCATTTGCGTAATTTGATACCCTTTAGGTAAATCCGGATAATAATAATTTTTCCGATCAAATACTAAATAACGAGGTTGCTTACAATTAAGAGCTATACTCATCATTAAAGCTTTTCTAACACATTCTTTATTTACCACCGGAAGCGTTCCAGGAAAAGCCATATCTAAAGGAGCAATATTGGTATTGGGAATTTCACTATAAGCATTTTTAGCTGGAGAAAACACTTTTGAATTACTTTTCATTTCACAGTGCATTTCTAAACCAATAACCGCTATTTGTTTTTTCATCTTTCCCTCTCCTTTGCTATTTGTCCTTTATATGGCATTAGACCCTCTAAAGTATAAGCAATATTTAAAACATTTTCATCATCATAACAATTTCCTGTAATATTAATACCGACCGGTAAAGAATTAATAAAACCATTTGGTATCGTAATAGATGGAAAACCACCAAAGTTACCTATTTGTAAATGTTCTTCCAGCACATTCGTGTTAGCATCAATAACATCTTTATCTTCATCTAACTTTTTAGCCGGTCCACTTGCTACCGGAAGAATTAAAGCATCATACTCTTTAAATAACTCTTTCATTTTATCAACAATAAGTCTTCTTACTCTCTGGGCATTCTTAAAATAACGCTCCTGATTTTCTTTTTGTAAAACATAAGAACCAATTACAAATCTTCTTTTTATTAAAGGAGAAAAGCCCAAAGTTCTATGTTCCTTCATCATTTCAAAGACATCTTTTTTATTACTTCTTGGTCCAAAAATAATACCCGTTAAATTAGACATATTACTTGTTGCTTCGGCACATGATATAACGACATAGACACTAGCAATCGCCTTTAAAAGTTTGACATCGACACTTACTTCTTGAACTACCGCTTTCTTTGTTTTAAGAAGATCTAAAGTCTTAAAGAAATTATTTAAATGTTCTTTTAAAGTATCACTAGCATTAGGATAATTATTAATATCACAGATCTCTTTAATATAAAATAATTTCTTCCCTTCAACATTTCCCGTTAAAGCTTCTTGTAAATGAATATTACTAGAATCCCAACTCGTCATATCATGAACGTCTTTCCCTTTCATAATATCGGTTACAATCGCGGCATCTAGAACACTTCTTGTTAAAACACCACAATGATCCAGACTACTTGCAAAAGGAAATAAGCCATAACGAGAAAGCATGCCATAAGTAGGTTTATAACCAACAATACCACAATAAGCTGCCGGTTTTCGAATAGAGTCTCCAGTATCACTACCTAAAGCAAAAGGATAAACCCCACTTGCTACTGCACAAGCCGAACCAGCTGATGACCCAGCACACATTCTTGTTTTATCCCACGGATTTAATACTGGACCAGTATGACAAGTTGTACCAGACCCTCCCATACCAAATTCATCTAATGCTGTTTTATTAACCATTATAGCTCCCGCATCTAAAAGTTTTTGAACAACCGTTGCCGTATAAAAAGGAACATAATTTTTTAAAGTATTAGATGAACCCGTTGATAAAACATCTTTCGTCGAATAATTATCTTTAACCCCAAAAGGAATACCAGAAACGAAAGAACTATTTACTTCTTTAGCTTCTGCCTCATCTAATATAGTAACAAAAGCATTATATTTATCTTCTACTTCATGAGATTTTCTTAAAGCTTCTTTTACTAATTCATCGCTAGTTACTTCCCCATTTATTAAAGCTTCATGTATTTCTTTAATACTTTTATCCATCATACTCACCAACCACCTTTGCTACTTCAATTTCTCTACCATCACTTGCTCCGGCATTTCTTAAAGCTTCTTCTATCGGAATAGATGGCTCTGCTATATCCGGCCGAAGTTCACACCCAAAATCATCTAGGGCATGAGTCATTGGTTCAACCATCTCAATATTAGGTATTTCATTAATAAGATCAATACTTTTATCTATTTCCTGAAATTCATCTAATACCATTTTGTTTTCTTCTTTAGTTAAACCAATTAATAACTTTTCGGCATAATCGTCAACCATTTCTTTTGTAAACTTACTCATTTTGCCTCACCTTTATCTAAATCTTCTAATATTTCATTCATACGTATTTTAAAATCCTCAATAGTTTTATTATTATCTATATAATAATCAGCATACGCTATAGGTCCTGCTTTTGCAATATTCTCAATTTCCGAAATATCCCTGTCTTTGGCTTTTTCTTTTGTAAAAGGCCTAATACTTCTTTGGCTTAATCTTTCATAACGTGTCTTTTTATCGACAATAATAGCAATTGTTGTTAAATCAGGAAAAACTTCTTTAATAATTTTTAATTCTTCCCAAGAATATAAGCCATCTAATACAACATTATGCGTTTTAACTAATTCTTTTATTTTTGGAAGCAAAATAATTGCATAAGCCCCCATACCTAAACTACTTCGTAATTTTTCTCGCATCATTTTTTCATTTTCGGGAGTAACACTTAAGTTTTCTTCCTTAAGTTTATCCATTGTAACTCCCCCAAAATAAACTTTTTGAAAGCCTTTTTCTTCTAATAATTCACACGCTACGGATTTACCAGAACCACACATTCCGACAATAGCAATAATCTTATTCATAAAAGCCTCCTAAAATTCACAATTTTTTGGAGTTCTAGGATAAGGAATAACATCACGAATATTATCTACTCCCGTTAGATAAATAAGTAAACGCTCAAACCCCATTCCAAAACCAGAATGAATACAGCCCCCATATTTTCTTAAATTCAAATACCAATCCATACCCGTAGCATCCATTTTCATTTCTTGCATTCTTGCTACTAATTTATCATAATCTTCTTCTCTTTGACTTCCCCCCATAAGCTCTCCAGCTCCAGGAACTTCAAGGTCTACAGCCGCTACCGTCTTACCATCATCATTTACTTTCATATAAAAAGCTTTAATATCTTTAGGCCAATTTTTAATAAATACTGGTCCATCAAAATATTCGGTAATATATTTTTCATGTTCTTTAGCAATATCTTCACCATATTCCGGCTTAAATTCCCATTTAACAGGAGCTTCCTTTAAAATTCTAATTACTTCCTCATGATCAATCCGAATGAATTTACTTTGAACAAGCTTTTCTAACTTTTCTTTTAAGCCCTTTTCGACAAACTTATCAAAGAAAGCTATTTCTTCTTGAGCATGATCTAATACATATTTAACAATATATTTAAGCATATCTTCCATGATATCCATGTCACCTTCTAAATCGCAAAAAGCTATTTCTGGTTCAATCATCCAAAACTCGGAAGCATGGGTTTTTGTATTGGAGTTTTCGGCCCGAAATGTTGGACCAAATGTATAAGTCTTTTTAAAAGCCATCGCAAATGTTTCCGCTTCTAATTGTCCACTTACAGTTAAATTAGTCATTTTACCAAAAAAGTCTTTACTATAATCAACTTCGCCTTTAAGTTTATCTAAAGGAAGTGTTGTAACCTGAAACATTTCTCCTGCCCCTTCACAATCACTAGCCGTAATTAATGGAGCATGAAAATAAACATAGCCATGATCTTGAAAATATTTATGAATAGCATAAGCAGCCATACTTCTTACCCGAAATACTGCTTGAAAAAGATTAGTCCGAGGTCGTAGATAAGCTTGCTCTCTTAAAAATTCTCTAGTGTGACGCTTTGGTTGAATAGGATAATCTTCAGGACAATCGCCTAGTAATTGAATACTTTTTACTTGCATTTCATAAGCTTGATTACCATGAGATTTAACAATCACTCCGGTAGCTTTTATAGCACTACCTACTAATAATTTTTTAATTTCTGAAAAATTATCTAACTTATCATCATAAACTAGTTGTAAATGTAAGAATGTTGTCCCATCAGCAAAATCAATAAAGCCAAAAGTCTTTTGATCCCGATGAAGCTTAATCCAGCCTTGAACGGTAACTTCTTTATCTAAATATTTATCTATATCCTTAAATAAATCTCTTAAATCCATTATATCCTCCTTTATGGTGTAAGCCTTGATGGGCCTCTAAATAAAAACATTTCTTCTTTAATACTAGGTATACCTAAAAGTAACATTGTTAAACGATCAATTCCAATAGCAAATCCTCCATGAGGTGGACAACCATATCGGAAAAACTCTAAATAAAATTCAATATCTTTTCCTAACCCTTTCTCTTCGGCTTGACTTTTTAATACATCATAACGATGTTCTCTTTGGGCTCCAGTTGTAATTTCCATACCCTTCCAAATAAGGTCAAAACCTTCTGGAACATCATTTTTCCGCATATGATAAAAAGCTCTTTTCGTTTTCGCAAAATCCGTTACAAAAATAAATTCCGAATTATAAACTTCCATCGCATATTTACTCGTTAATTTTTCTGTTTCCGCATTCATATCTCCTATATCTGTATCCGGAATTTGATAACCATATCTTGTATTTAATTCTTGATATAAATCCTGTAATTTAATTCTTGGGAAAGGTTTTTTAGGAACAATTACTTCTTCTCCAAATAGTTCTTTAATATCTTTACCATAAGCCTCTTTTACTTTAGTTAAACCAGCGATTAATAAATCTTCTTCCATATCCATGACATCTTGATAATCATTTATATAAGCAAACTCTAAATCTAAAGAAGTAAATTCTGTAGCATGTCTATTTGTATTAGAGTTTTCGGCCCTAAAACTTGGAGCTAGTTCAAATACCCGTTCAAGACCACTCGCAATAGCCATTTGCTTATAAAATTGGGGGCTTTGAGCAAGATAAGCTAGACGATCAAAATACTTAACTTCAAACACTTCCGAACCAGATTCTGAAGCAGCTCCAATAAGTTTTGGTGTATGAATTTCGGTAAAATCGTTATTTAGCAAAAACTCCCGCATTCCTTCTACAAATTTAGCTTGAACTTTTAGCATTAAATTATTTTTTTCACTTCTTAAGTCAATCCACCGATAATCTAATCTCGTATCAATACTTGCTGTCTCATCAAGTGGTAGAGCATCACTCCTACTTAATATTTCTAAACCTTCTGGTAAAAACTCTTTGCCCCCATCTTTTACATATTCACTTAAGACCATTTTCCCCGTAAATGATAAAATGCTAGAGGCTAAAACTCCCTCTAATTTTTTTACTAATTCTTCGTTATTTTTCTTATCAATCGATACTTGAATTTTTCCACTCCGGTCTTGTAAAACAATAAAGACCATATATTTTGTATCTCTAATTTTTAAAGCCCAACCACTTATTTTACTTTGCTCTTCTGGCTTTAACTCCATAATTAATGTTCTTTTCATAAATCCTCCTATAAATTGCTAATAATATAATCTAATATTTCACTTTCATCAACTTTCGTTTCTTCCTTCGTTAAATTATCTTTAACAGTCATAATTCCTTTTTGTAAATCCTCACTATTTAAAATAATAAGCATTCTAGCATTGAACCGATCAGCCTGCTTAAACTGGGCTTTTAACCCCTTATCTAACGTATCCATTTCACATTTAACTTCACTCCAACGTAAGTCTTGAATAAGTCTTAAAGCCGTTAGCTTTTCTTCTTCATTTACGGCCATTACATAAACATCTATAGAGGAAGATATTTCTTTTTCTTGCCCCATTTCTTGTAAAACATGAATTAATCTATCGACACCACTAGCAAAACCAATACTAGGAGTATCAGGTCCTCCTAAAAAAGTAATCAAATTATTATATCTTCCCCCAGCACATAGAGTAGTAGCACTACCTAAAGATGGTATATCTGCGACTAATTCAAAAACTGTATGATTATAATAATCAAGGCCTCTAACAATACTTGGATCTACTTCATAATCTACATCTAAATAAGTTAAATATTCTAAAACTTTATCAAATCTTTCCTTACTTTCCCTATTTAAATAGTCCGTCATTTTAGGAGCATTAATAAGTACCTCCTTATCTTTATCTACTTTACAATCAAGTATTCGTAAAGGGTTTGTTGCAAATCTTTTTTGACAATCACTACAAAGGTTATTAATATTAGGCTCTAAATAAGATACTAAAGCATCCCGGTAATTATTTCTAGACTCTTGATCTCCCAAAGTATTAATTTTAACTGTAACTTCAATACCCATTTCTTCTAGAAGACGATAAGCTAAAGATATAACTTCGGCATCTATTAAAGGAGAATTACTACCTAGTACTTCAACTCCTATTTGACTTAATTCTCGGTATCTTCCAGCTTGGGGGCGTTCATAACGATACATTGTTCCACTGTAATAAAATTTCTTGGGTTGATTTACATCTCCATACATTTTATTTTCAATAAAACTTCGAACAACACCAGCAGTCCCTTCTGGTCTTAAAGTTAAATTTCGATCTCCCCGATCTTTAAAATCATAAGTCTCTTTCGATACAATGTCACTAGTTTCCCCAACACTTCGGTGAAATAATTCACTATCTTCAAAAATCGGTGTTCTAATATACTCATAATTGTAATATTCGCATACAGTTTTAAATACTTCATTAATATAATTATAATATTTAGCTGTATCTCCATAAATATCATAAGTTCCTTTTGGTTTTAAAATCATTTTTCTCTCCTCCTAAAAAATTAAAAAAACTTAGTAATCATAAGGACGAGTATAACCCGCGGTGCCACCTTATTTTACTAAGTACTCTCTATATTTTTATCGCCATAAAGCGTTTTCTAAATTATGAAAGCTGTCTTTCTAATTATTTCCATTTAGGCATTTTCAGCACCAGCCCTCTCTGTAAAAGGAAAACTAATTATACTCGGTCTTTCTTTAGAAAAATATTTTCTATACTATATTCTACCCTATTTTTAAGACATCGTCAAGATTTTTTCTTTAGCATTCTAACAATATAGTAACAGGTCCATCATTAGTTATAGCAACACTCATATCAGCTCCAAATATACCAGTTTTAGTTATAACATACTTACTTAATTCTTGGTTAAATAACTGATATAATTTTATAGCTGCTTCCCCATTTAGTGCCTCTATATAAGATGGTCTATTTCCCTTTTTAGTATTAGCATAAAGTGTAAACTGACTAATCGAAAGTATTTGCCCATGAGTATCTAATACTGATTTATTCATAATACCAACTTGATCATCAAATATTCTTAAATTAACAACTTTCTTAACCATTTTTAAAACATTTTCTTTGGTATCGGCATGTGTAAAAGAAACTAGTAACACAAGACCTTTATCAATTTCATTAATAAGTTTGTTATCTACCGAAACACTACTATAACCACTTCTTTGAACAACAACTCTCATTATCTACTCCTACTTACTTTCCTTACAAAGCTTAACATTTCTAAATCCAAAATAGTTCTTTCTACTTCTTCTTTATTCTTAACTTTAATTGTTACTTCATAAAGAAAACTATTCGCTTTCTCTGATGCCCGAAAAGCATCAATATAAACATTTCTTTTCGTAAAAGTAGCAATAATATCTGATAAATAACTTTTATTATTATCTGTTTCAATATAAAGATCTGTTAAATAAGTTTGTTCATGATTATAATTCCAAGATACTTCAATTGTTCTATCACTTTTATCTAAAATATTAAGACATGTTTTCTTATGAACCGTAATACCTTGACCTTTGGTAATAAAACCAATTATATCATCACCCTTAACCGGTTTACAACATTTAGCAATTGAAACTAAAATATCACCCATACCTGCTACAATAATATCATTTTTATAATTAGCTTCATTTTTCGTATCTTTATTAACTTTTTCAATTAAAGCATCAGGAGCATCAGCTTTTGCCTCACTCGTTAAATTAATAATAAAACCTGCTGTATAACGTAAAGTTCCAATTGATAAATAAATATCATCTAAATCTTTAAGCTTCAAGTCTTTAAGTATTTTCTTAATATTTTCTTCATTCATAACCTCATTAAAAGCAAGTTTTCTTTTTCTAAGTTCTTTTTCTAAAATATCTTTACCTTTTAAGGTCATAAATACCCGTTCTTGTTTACTAAAATAAGACTTAATTTTATTTTTCGCTTGACTAGTCTTAACAAAGTTTAACCAATCTTTATTAGGAGAACCATTAGGATTTGTTTTAATTTTAACAATATCATTATTTTCTAATTCATGATTTAAAGGAACAATCGTATCATTGACAATAGCTCCCACGGTTTTATCCCCAACATCAGAGTGGATCCGGTAAGCAAAATCAACTGGTGTAGCTCCCCGTGGTAACTCCATCACATCTCCTTTAGGTGTAAACACATAAATCATTTCTGCTAGCATATCACTAGTTACATCACGAGCAAAAGCTAGATCATCTACCTCTTCATGGGTTTCAATTAAATTCCGAAACATCTCTAGTTTTTGTTCCATAATATTTTGTACTTTTTTTGTACCATGCTCTTTATAAGACCAATGAGATGCCATACCTTTTTCGGCAAATTCGTCCATTTCATAAGTTCGAAATTGCACTTCAAATAAATGTCCATCTACCCCAAAAACCGTTGTATGTAGACTTTGATACATATTTGCTTTAGGCATAGCTATATAATCTTTAAAACGATTAGGAATTGGTCTATATTTCGCATGAACTAATCCTACTGCTAAATAACAATCACTTACACTTTCAAGTATTACTCTTAAAGCTAAAATATCATAAATTTCATTCCATTTTTTCCCATTTGCTAACTTATTATAAATACTATGTACACTTTTAACCCGGCCCTTTATTTTAAATTTTAAGCCTTGTTCAGTTAAAATATCCGTAATACTTTCTTGCATTTCTTCCAAAGAGTCATGTAACTCCTCTTGTGTTTCATTTAATTTATCTAAAATATCTTGATAAACATCTGGTTTCGTATAATATAAACATAAATCTTCTAATTCACTTTTAATTGAATTAATACCTAAACGATGCGCTATAGGAATTAAAACGGCCATAGTTTCATAAGCTTTTTGTTTTTGCTTTTTCGGATTAATCGCATAATTAGTCCGCATATTATGTAACCGATCAGCAAGCTTAATAAATAAAACTCGAACATCAGTAGCTAACCCTACTAAAACTTTTCTTAAATATATAGCACTAGACTCCGAATCATCTACTAATTCTAACTTATTAATTTTGGTAATAGAATCGACTATGGTTGCTACTGTTGAACCAAATTGTTCTTCTAATTCACTTAAAGTTGTTTCTCCATTATTCATAACTTCATGAAGTAAAGCAGCCATAATGGTTGTTGCATCGACATTTAAGCTATTAACAATCTCTGCCACATGTAAAGGGTGAGTAATAAATTCTTCTCCGGTAAGTCGCATCAATCCTTTATGTTTTTCTTTGGCAAAATTATAAGCTTCTTTTATCTTTAATAATTCATCTGTATCTTTAATATTTTCTTTAATTTTCTCATAAAGAGCTTCAAAAGTTATGGCTTCTTCTTCTGTTTTCATTATTAATCCTCCCTGTTAACATCTCTATGATAATTCCTAAATTCATTTTTAACATAACTATCTAATTCCTGAACTTCAATATTAAATATATCATTAACCATATCTCCTAAATCTAGTGATCTAGAACTAGTCCATTTATATCTTTTAAGATAATTCCATATATCTTCTTCATAAATATAATTCATACCTTTTTTATGAAGTTCTCTAGCCTTACTCTTTAAAGCCGGTAAAATCCGATCATATAATTCTTGTAAACTTTTAAATTTAATCTCACTATTCATTTATATCACTCGACTTTCTTTCTAATAAATTTTCATCAAGATATCGATAATTAAGAGCATTATTACTTGATAAAACACTTCTACCTAATTCTCGTTCTAAATTTTCTTTAGCAACACCAGCAATATTTCCACCTCGTCTAGCTATTTTCTTATTTTCTGCTAAACCAAAAGGCTTATGTTCTTTAACTAGCTCCCTAGTAGCAATTTCCCCTAAATCCGTTAAAGCCACTTCAACATCAGTCATATTATCACGAAGAGACTCTTTTCTAATTCCTTTAAACGTTTTATATTCTGATGCACTCATTCCTGACCAGCTTTTATATATTTCATTAGTTAATATTCCGTATTCAAAAGGTTTATTAATACCACTAGCTTTCCAAGCATCTGTCAATTTAAACCGATCAACAATACCTGTAAGTCGCATTTTAATCCAATTATCATCATAACCTTTATTTTTATAATAAAGAATGGCTCTACTAATAGCAACTTCTGGATCAAAAACTTCATCTATTCTTTCACTTCCAAGACTTGCCAACCATACTTTAAAAGGTTCAGCTTTAGGACTTGGAATCGATTCCACTAATCGTAATATTCCTTTTGTATCCAAAACATCTGTATTATAATATTTTCCATCTTTAGGCGATTTCATTTTCAGTTGGTTAGTATAACTAACCAACTCACTTCCCTCACTATTTAACTTGCTTTTTAACCACTTCCAATAATTACGTGACTTTTGATAATCATTATCGGTCAAAGCCATAATTACATCTACAACACTAAAATAATAATCTTCTTTAGCACTATCCCATACACTACGAATAGAAGCTTCTTCAAATAAATTAATTATAACATCAAGTTTATGATCCATATCATCACCTTCCTTCTTTTTTATAGCTTAAAATTCATTTCTTCTCATATATTTAATTATATACTAAATAAGTCAATTTTAAAAGGGGGAGGCACCTTGAAAAACAAATTTTTGCAAGCAACATTCATTTTAATGATAGGTGGCTTAATTACGAAACTATTAGGCTTTGGTATTCGTATAATTTATACCAGAATGGTCGGAAGTGATGCAATAAATCTTTATTCTTTAGTAATGCCTACCTACTCATTACTACTTACAATAGCCACATTATCCCTTCCTGTTGTTATATCAAAATTAATTAGTGAACATAAAACCAAAAGTATTAAAATTTTATCAAATGCAACCATAATCACTTTGATATTAAATTTTATTGTTATAATAACCATTTATTTCACTAAAGATTTTATTGCCACCACCCTCTTAAATGACTCTAGATGTAGCACTCTTCTAATGGCTATGGCTCTAACATTCCCTTTCGTATCTTTATCAAGTATTTTAAAGGGATATTTTTATGGCAAACAAAAAATGGCTCCCCATACTATTTCAAATATTATAGAACAACTAGTTAGATTAGCTCTTATTTTTTTAGTTATTCCTAAACTAATAAATATGGGAATAGTTTATTCGGTTATGGGACTTATTTTAATTAGTATTGCATCAGAATTAGCAAGTATTATAACTTTTCTAATTTTTCTACCTAAAAAATTTAAAATAACTAAAGCAGATTTAAAACCCGATATGAAAACTTCTAAAGAAATATTAAGTATTTCTATACCAACTGTATCCGGAAGATTAATTGGAAATATTGGCTTTTTCTTTGAACCCATTCTTTTAACCAATATTTTATTATTTGCTGGTTATTCCATGGATTTTATTTTAAATGAATATGGAGCTTATAATGCTTACACTATTAGTTTACTTTCTATGCCTTCTTTTTTTATTGCCGCAATATCATCAAGCCTACTTCCGGAAATATCCAAGTTTTATTATAAAGAAAATTTAGTAATGGTAAAAAGAAGATTAAAACAAGCTATTATTTTATCTTTTATTGTTGGAAGTATTTTTTCTAGCTTCATCTATCTATTTAGAGAACCATTATTATCTACTTTATATAATACCACTAAAGGTAGTGAATATATCGAAATACTTGCCCCTTTCTTTGTCCTATTTTATTTAGAAGGACCCCTTCAAAGTGTATTGC
>CALVQM010000015.1 GCA_944358125.1 uncultured Bacilli bacterium | reverse complement strand
AGAACTACCAGAAAAAGTAACTAATAAAGCTGTAGGAATAGATATAGGAGTAAAAAACTTAATGGTTACCAGTAATGGGGATTATTATGGTAACCCAAGATATTTAGATAAATATGAGCGAAAGATAAAGAGATTACAACTTGAATTATCAAGAAAAGTAAAAGGAAGTAAAAATTATATTAAAAATAAGAAAAAAATAGAAGAAGTATATCGAAAACTAAAAAATGCTAGAAAAAAGACAGTAGAGAAAATCGTACAACAAGTAACTATGTATTATGATATTATAATTGCAGAAAATCTTCAAGTAAAGAAAATGTTAGAGAAGAAAAATAACCACAAAAAATTAAGAAAAGAGATCACAAATGCTACATTTAGTGAGATTATACGAATACTGAAATATAAATGTTTGTGGTTCAATAAGATATTTATTCAAGTTAGTCCTTATTATCCATCATCACAAATATGTAGCAGATGTGGAAATAGAAATGAAGAAACGAAAGATTTACGAGTAAGAGAGTATCGCTGCAGCAAATGTGGTTTAGAAATAGAGCGAGATTATAATGCAAGCATAAATATATTAAATGAAGGGTTGAAATGTTACAATAATTAAATTAAAATAAAAATATAAATTAAATAATAAAGTACGGGAGCGACTCTCGGAAATAAGGTCTGTGATGTATAAAAAAATACAGCAGAAAAAACGAACCGTGAGGTTCGGCGAATTAACGTAAGTTAATTCTTATGTTCTATGTATTATTTGAAATAATATTTGAAAATGGTAAAATTGTTATTTTTTGTTATTGCTCTTTTTGTTATATTTGCGATATAATTAATTTGACTTATTTAAGCATAAAAAAAGCAAACATGGTGTCTGCTTTAATTATCTAAATGGCGCCCAATGTAGGACTCGAACCTACGACCTAACGGTTAACAGCCGTGCGCTCTACCGACTGAGCTAATTGGGCATTGCTACTAAATTATAGTAAATATTATGCTACTTGTCAACAGTTTTATTCAATTTTTGTAGTAAAAAATAAAAAATAGGGAGTAGATAGCTATGGAATCAATTATTGTTATAGCAACAAAAGAAAATAAAGATAAAATATTAAGAGAGAATAGTAAACAAAAAAAGTTAGTTAATTTAAAGTTTTATACTTTTTTAGAATTAAAAAGGTATTTGTTTTTTGATTATGATGTAAATGCTATTGCTTTTTTGGTCAAAAATTATGGAATTAGTGTGGCAGTTGCAAAAATGTATTTGGAAAATATGTATTTTTTAAAAGATATTGCTAATAGTAAAGTACAGTTTTTAAGAAAAATGAAGCAAAGATTAGATGAAGAAGGGTTACTTATTTATCATGAGCATTTTTGGGATACGTTAAAGAAAAAGAAAATAGTTGTTTATGGCTTTGAAGATTTAACCAAAGAACAAAAACTTATTTTAGATAAAATAGATACTTTTATAGAATATTCTTCTTGGGAAGATAAAAAATATGTGCCTAAAGTTTATGAAGCTAAAAATATGGAAGAAGAAGTAGAGTTTGTTTTAATAGAAATAGCTAAATTATTAGAAAATAATATATCTATTAATAATATTAAAGTTATTGCTTCAAAAGAATATGATAATTTACTTAATCGTTATTTTTCTTTGTATGATATTCCTTATAATAAGAAAAATAATCATGCTTTTTATAGTACAATGGTTGCTCAAGAATTTTTAAGTAATTATAATTTGTATAGTATAGAAGAGAATATTATGCACCTTAGTGAGAAATATACAAATGTATCTCAATTGGTAAAAATTATTAATGCTTCTGTTTTGATTCAAGATAAAGATTTGCGTAAAGAGTTTATTATTCAAGATTTAAAGAAAACTAAAATACCGGAAGTTGTTTATTTAAATGCTGTAAAAATAACGGATTTAAAAGATGCTTTTAGCGATGATGATTATGTTTTCTTATTAGGATTTAATGTTAATCAATATCCGGTAATTAAAAGAGATATTGATTATTTGAGTGATCAAGTTAGAGAACAATTAGGATTAGATACAACAGTAGATGAGAATAATTACGAAGCCAATTTTGTCCTTTATAAAATACAACACATTAAAAATTTAGTTATTACTTATAAATTACATTCTTTTAGTAAAGAAGATTATCCTTCAATGTTAATTAGTGAACTTGATTTAGAAGTGCTACCAATAAAATTAGATGCTTCTTGTACATATTCTTTAAAATATAGTAATATGAAATATGCTTTATCTTTGGATAATTTGTATAAATTTGGTTCTATGGATCCTAATTTGGGTATTTATGAACATAATTTAGATATACCATATAATAGTTATGATAATCAGTTTAAGGGTATTAGTGTGCATTTTTTAAAGAAGAAACTTCAGGGGGAACTTACTTTGTCTTATACGAATTTAGAAATGTATCAAGAGTGTGCTTTTCGCTATTATGTTAGCAAAATTTTGCGATTAGATATTTTTTTAGAAAACTTTAAAACGATTTTAGGTAGTATTATGCACCATGTTTTAGAACTAGGTATTATGCGAGATATTGATATACCAGTAGAAATGATGAAATTTGTGAAAGAAAAAGGATACATATTAAATGCCAAAGAAATGTTTTATTTAGAAGAATTTAGTCATGAGCTTACTGATATTTTAGAAGTAATTCGGATGCAACATAAAAAGTCTAAATTAAAGCATTATTTGTTTGAACAAGAGTTTTTTGTTTATAAAGATTTGGAAGATTTTAATATTACTTTTAAAGGAAATATTGATAAAGTGATGTATGAGACGATAAAAGATAAAGAAGTTTTAGCAGTTGTCGATTATAAGACAGGTAATCCTACTATTACTTTGAATAATTTAGATTATGGACTTAATATTCAACTTCCTATTTATTTGTATCTTTTAAAAAGAAGTGATCGGTTTAAAAATTCTTTAATAGCGGGTTTTTATATTCAAAAAATACTGGCTAAAAAAGAGCCTATTCAATTTAAGAAGAGCTTACATGAATTACTTAAAAATCGTCTTCGCTTGCAGGGGTTTACCAATAGTGACGAAGAATTAATGGGCATATTAGATGAAGATTATCAAAATGGGGAAATACTTGCTAATGTTCAATTTAAGAAAGATGGACTTTTAAGTAGTAAAGCAAAAGTATTATCAAATGAGGAAATGGACGAATTAATTAGTAAAGTCGATAAAATTATTGATGGAGTAATAAAGAAGATATTAGATGCTAATTTTGTGATTAATCCCAAAGTGATTAATGGAAAAAATATAGCTTGTACTTATTGTAAATTTCGGGATTTGTGTTACAGACGGAAGAAAAATGAAGTAGAACTTGGAGGTGAGAGTCGTGAATTGGACGAAAGAGCAGCAGTTAGCAATTAATAGGGAAGGATGTAATTTAATTGTTTCAGCCGGAGCAGGTTCCGGTAAGACGGCTGTTTTATCAGAGCGAGTTTTAAGAAAATTGCAAGAAGGAGTAGATATTCGAAATATTCTTATTTTGACATTTACCAATGAAGCAGCCGGTGAGATGAAAGAAAGAATAAGAAAGAAAATAAAACAGGCAAACTTAAATGAACAACTTTCCTTTTTAGATGCGGCTTATATTACTACTTTTGATGCTTATGCTTTTAGTTTAGTTAAAAAGTACCATTATTTGTTTAATTTAGATGCTAATTTAAGTATTATTGATTCATCAGTTATTAATTTAGAAAAAAAGCGAATATTAGATGACATAGTTATGAATTTGTATAATACGAAAGATCCTTGTTATTTAAAATTAGTTCGTGATTTTACAAGTAGAGATGATGCTTCTATTAAAGATGCTATTTTAAATATTAGTAATACACTGGATTTACGGTATGATAAGTTCGATTATTTAAAGCATTATGTAAAAGATTTTTATAGTGATGAGTATATAGATGAGATATTTAATGAATATTTTCTTTATTTAAAAAATTTGACTCTTTTAATTGAAGAAGATTATTATGCTTTAGAAGGATATTTAAATGATTTACAAAGAGAGAAATGTTATGATGTTTTGAGTAAAATTTTTAATCCTAGAAATTATAATGATTTATATTCTCATAAAGTTACACTTCCACAATTTCGGGGGTTAGATGAGGAGGCTGCTCCTTTAAAAGAAACCTTAAAAGAACATGTTAAAGAATTAGATGAGTTAACAATTTATAGTGAAGAAGAATTAAAGAGTCAGCTTAAAAGCACTAAAGAGTATGTAGAGGCAATTATTTCGATTATTTTACAGTTAGATGAAAAAACTAAGAAGTATAAACAAGAACATAATGCTTTTGAATTTAGTGATATTGCTAAAATGGCTATAAAATTAGTGAAAGAACATGAAGATATAAAAGATGAACTGAAAAATACTTATCAAGAAATAATGATTGATGAATATCAAGATACGAATGACTTGCAAGAAATATTTATTAGCCAGATTGAAAATAATAATGTTTATATGGTTGGAGATATAAAGCAATCTATTTATCGTTTTAGAAATGCTAATCCGAATATTTTTCGGGAAAAATATGAACATTATAAAAAACATGAAGGTGGAGAAAAAATTGATTTGTTAGAAAACTTTCGATCTAGAAGGGAAGTTTTAACTAATATTAATGAAATATTTAATCTTATTATGATACCGGATTTAGGAGGAGTAGATTATCAGGATAATCATGCTATGGTAAATGGGAATAAAGCTTATGTAGAAAAGGGATCAAGTAATCAAAACTATAATTTAGAAATTTTAAAATATCAAAATGCAGATAAGAAGTTTAGTAATAGTGAAATAGAAATATTTACGATTGCTCAAGATATAAAAGAAAAAATAGCAAATGGTTATTTAGTTTATGACTTTAAGTTAGGAGCTAATAGACGTGCTACTTATAAAGATTTCTGTATTATTTTAGATCGGGGTACCGAAATGGCTCGGTATAAAAAAATATTTGAAACTTTTAATATTCCTATGGAAATTTATAAAGATAGTAATTTAACAGAAGAAGAAGATATTTTTGTAATTAGAAGTATTATTAGACTTATTTTAGCGATAAAGCAGGAAAGTAATGATACTAATATGCGATATTATTTTGTTAGTGTAGCTCGTAGTTATGTTGGGGGCATGAGTGATGAAGAAATAATAGAGGCTCTAGATAATAATAGTTTTTATCAAACAGAAGTCTATGAACATGCTCGTAATATTGCTTTAAATCTTGATAATTTGACACCTAATATGTTACTAGAGCAAATACTTTTGGAATTTGATTTTTATCAAAAGTTAATTACAGTTGGTAATGTAAAAGATGCTATTATACGTTTTGATTATTTACTCGATCTTGCTAATTCAATGGAGGATTTAGGATTTACGATTTTAGATTTTTTAGAATATTTAAATAATATGATAGATACTAAAACAGAAATACGTTATAAAGAAGCTAAAGCTGATAGTGATGCGGTTAAAATTATGAATATTCATAAATCAAAAGGATTAGAGTTTCCGGTTTGTTATTTTGCTGGTCTTTATCAAAGTTTTAATTTACGAGATTTACAAAGTAGATTTATGGTAGATCCTATTTATGGCATACTTACACCATTTTATCAAGATGGTATTGGAACTCTTTTTACGAAACAACTTATAAAAAACAAATATTTAGAAGAAGAAATAGCGGAAAAAATACGTCTTTTCTATGTAGCTTTAACAAGAGCTAAAGAAAAAATGATTATGGTTTTACCAGAGTTTAAAGTGGTAAGTAAAATTAGAAAAAGAGCTACTTATTTAACAGAGATGAAATATAGATCATTTTATGATTTTTTATCTTCAATGGCTCTTAATTTAAAAGATTACATGCGAGTAATTGATGTAAATGCTCTTGGTTTATCAAAAGATTATGAATATGGATTAAGGAAAGTGAGTCCTACTATCAAGAGTGATAAAGTCATGGAAATACATCAAATTTTAACTGATAAAAGTATTGTAAATACAACTCATGCTTCAAAAACGGTATCAAATCTTATTCGCTATGAGGAAGCCAGGACGATGGCTTATGGAACAAAAATTCATGAAATGTTAGAAGACACTGATTTTCGGGTTAAAAATACTCATAATAAATATGTCAAACAAATATTAGATACTTTTGATTTTGATAATGCTTCTATTTATCAAGAGTTTGAATTTATATTTATACATGATGGAGTTGAGTATCATGGGATTATTGATTTGATGTTAGAGTATGATGATGAAATTAAAATCATTGATTACAAACTTAAAAATATTGATGATCAAGCTTATGTTAAGCAGTTAAATGTTTATTATGAGTATATTAGAAGTGTAAGTGAGAAGAAAATAACTTTGTATTTATATTCAATTATGGATAATAAATTACAAGAAGTTGAAGTTATAGGACTATTTGAATAGACATTTGCTGTTATATTTAGTAAAATTGATGAAAGGACGTGGATTGATGGATATAAAGAGAGTAAAAAGCGAATTAATAAAGCAAAAGAAATCCGGATTTAAAGGAAATATTTATCATTTTTCGCAAGTTAACTTTGCTTATAATTCTAATAAAATAGAAGGGAGTATTTTAACAGAAGATCAGACGGAAGCTATTTTTGATACTTCTAGTTTAATTCCTAAAAATGATCAATTAATAAAATTAGATGATTTAATAGAGACAAAAAATCATTTTCGGTTATTTGATTATATGCTAGATACATTAGAAAAACCGTTATCTAAAGACATGATTATAGAAATGAATAAAATTCTAAAACGTGGTACTAGTGATGAAGATAATCCAAGATATAATATAGGAGGTTTTAAAATTGTTCCTAATATTATTGGGCTTGTAGAAATAGTTAAAACTAGTAATCCTCAAGACGTGGAAAATGATTTGAATCAACTTTTAAAAGAATATAAGAAATTAGATAAAATTACTATAGAAGATATAATCCATTTTCATGTATTATTTGAACGAATACATCCTTTTTCTGATGGAAATGGTCGAGTTGGCAGAATGATTATGTTTAGAGAATGTTTAAGAAATGATATTATGCCGTTTATAATTTTAGATAAAAATAAAGATTATTATATAAAAGGATTAAAAGAATATGATAGAGATTCTAAATATTTAATAGATACTTGTCTCTATGCTCAAGATATTTATGAAAGCGTTTCTAATCAATTACTTGATTTTGAAATCGATGAATAAAGATGACATCTTTTGACAAATACATGTTAGTTTTCCTTTCGTTAAAGTTTAATCTATGATAATATATATATAAGGAGGAGTTATTATGTGGATTGCTATTATAGTTATTGTAATTGTTGTCTTAATTCTTATTTGGGCTGTAGCAACTTATAATTCACTTGTTGATTTTCGAAATCGGGTTAAAGATGCTTGGAGCCAAATTGATGTTCAATTAAAAAGAAGATTTGATTTAATCCCTAATTTAGTTGAAACAGTTAAGGGTTATACAAAACATGAAAGTGAAACATTAGAAGAAGTAATTAAAGCTCGTAATACTTATTTATCGGCTAGTTTACCAGAAGATCAATTAAAAGCTGATGGAGAACTTACTAATGCGATTAATAAGTTATTTGCTTTATCAGAAAATTATCCTGATTTAAAAGCTAATCAAAATTTCCAACAATTACAACAAGAATTACAACAAACCGAAGATAAGATTGCTATGTCTAGACAATTTTATAATGATATTGTTATGCAATATAATAATAAGATTGAAATGGTTCCATCTAATATTATCGCGGGATTGTTTAAGTTTAAGCAAGAAAAATTCTTTGAAGCTGGAGAGGCTGAAAAAGAAAATGTTAAAGTACAATTTTAGGTTAACAATTGGTTAACCTTTTTTTGAAAGGAATATTATTATGAAAAGAGTTTTATTAGGTTTATTTTTGTTTTTAATTCCGGGAATAGTAGAGGCTGCTAATTATACGATTAGTAATCAACTTATTGAAGCACAAATTAAAGAAGATGGAGATCTTTATGTTCAAGAATTAATTGTTATGGATGGAACTTTTAATGGGTATGAAAAAACGATTAGTTATGCTAATTCATTATTAGAAGATACTGGTAATTATGATAATAATAGTTTGTATAATGGTAGTGGTATAGAACTTGTTAGTATAAAGGCTAAAAAAATTCAGGGAGATGTTAGTTTTGATACTTTAGATGATGATGATTTTACGAAACTACAACTGGTTAATTATGCTAATAATGGGGATATGACAGTTTATACAGCTAGTAGTAATTATAATGGATATACGTACCGCTTGTATTATTCGGCTAATAATGAAAAGGTTGCTTTTTTAATTAGTTATGTAGTAGAAGATGTGGTAGTGGTTCATGCTGATGTAGCAGAACTTTATTGGAATTTTATTACGCCAAATGATTATGATGATATTCAAGATGTTCAAGTTAAAGTATTGTTACCATCTGCCGATAGTAGCAGTAATTTTCGACTTTGGGCTCATGGAGATTTATCAGGTGAGATTAATAAGTTAAGTACTAATGATGGAGTACTTGCTAGTATATCTAATATGGCTGCTACCTCTTTATTAGATATAAGACTTACCTTTAATAAAAGCTTAATTACGGATATGAGCCATGTTAAAACAACAACAAATAGTGCTTTAGAAGGTATTATTGAAGTTGAGGAAGAAAGAGCAGAAGTAGCTAATCAGTTACGTGATGAATTAACTCTTAAAAGAAATATAGTTATTGCTTATTCTTGGGTATTAATTATTTTAGTTATAGGTGGTAGTATATTGGTTTATTTAAAATATGCAAAAAGTCCTAAAAGTAGTTATTATTCTAAATATAATAGAGAATTTATTGATGAGTATAATGTGGAAGTTATTGATTATTTGATGAAAAGACAAATTACTCCCAATGCTTTATCAGCATCTATTATGAATCTTATTTATAAGAAAAATATTAGTGCTAAAGAAATTCCTAGTGATAAGAAAGTTAAAGATTATGAATTTACTTTGGAAAATAGCAATAATTTAAATGGTAGTGAAAGTATCTTAACCCAGTTTTTATTTGATACAGTAGGTGAGGGAAAAGTAAATGAAAAAGGTGCTAAAACCTTTACAACTGTAGATTTAAAAAAATATGCTGGTGGTAATAAAACTTGTTCTAGTTTTATTAAAAGTTATACCAATTGGAAAAATAGTGTTTTACAAGATGGTATTGGTCAAAAGTTTTTTGAAACATCGAAAGTTCCAAAGTTAATTGGGACGGGAATATTATTACTGGCTATTATTTTATTATTTTTAATTATTCAGTTTGAGACGGATTATATTCCTTCTTATGTAGCAATTATGCTAGCAGTGATATTTTTTATCATTTCTTTGGTAGTTTATAAGAAGACTATTCGGGGTAGTGAGCATTATACAAGATGGAAAGCTTTTCGAAATTTTTTAGATGATTTTGGAGCTTTTGAATTAAAAGAATTACCAGAAATTATTTTATGGGAAAGATATTTAGTTTATGCAACAATTTTTGGCTTAGCAGATAAAGTAGAGAAAAGTATGAATGTACGAATTAAAGAAATGGATATGAGTAGTTTAGCTAGTGATTATTATCCAACTTTCTATTATATTCATATTGGTCCAAGTATTCATGCCAGTTTTAATAATGCGATTAATAGTGCATATCACCAACAATCTGCTAATTATGCCAATACTCACTCTAGTCGTTCTAGTGGAGGAGGATTTGGTGGAGGATTTTCTTCTGGTGGTGGCTTCGGTGGAGGAGGCTCATCGGGACATGGATTTTAAAAAAGCTACTAATTATTCATTAGTAGTTTTTAATTCGCTATAGATAACTTCATCAAAGACATGATCTTGACTAGTAATATTAGCATCAGCTGTTTTTAATTCTTCTGTATCGATTAAAAAATATTTATGATATAAATAATTGCTACCATCACTACTTACAGGATCGTCCCAAGTTAGATCTAAATGTAGCCACTGGCCGTCTACATTAACAGCATTCCAAATATGTCCTTCTATATTTTCGGTATCACTAGTTGGCGTTGCTACTTTATAATTATTATAACCCATTTTTGTTAGGAAAATAGCCATTAAATCAGTATAACCATTGCAAGTTGCCACATGATTAAATAAGGGACCATAAGCGGTATAACTTTTTTGGTCTTCACTATTTTCGAGATCATATTTCGTATTATCAATAATATAATCATGAATTACTTTTATTTTATCATAGTCGGTTGTTATATCCGGCGTTAGGAGTGTACTTATTAAATTATCTACTTCTTTATTTATTTTTTGGATTTCCTTATCAGTATATAAATAATTAATTTTAATAATAATTTCTCCAGAGTCAGAAATACTAGCTTCAATACTAGAAAAAGAATTAAAAGGGTGAACAAAATTATTTAGATGAGTAAGTAGGGTTTTATCTTTAGTAATTTCTTTAATATCACTTACGCAGTTACTATATTCTTTAGGACAGTAAAAGGTAAAATTGGTAGTTCCACTATTGATGATGGAATACATGATATTTAAGATGTCTTCAATGCCATAAGGAGTAAAATTATTGGTATTGGATACAAAGACATAATTATAATTTTTATAATATTCATTTTTAATTTCAATTGTTTGTGTAGGTGATTGATTTAAAAAAAATATTAATTTATCCGTTATCGTATTAATATTTAATAAAACCATTAAAATGCATAATAAACAAATTATGGGAACTAGGAGTCTTTTCATTCTATCACCAATTAGATTATACCAAAAAAAAATGAAGCCAACAATATTTGTTACTTCATATTTTTAATTTTTGCTGATAATCTTGATTTTTGTCTATCAGATGTGTTTTTCTTAACTAAACCTTTGCTTACAGCTTGATCTAGATATTTTTGAACATCTTTAAATAAAAGACTAGCTTTTTCATGGTCATTAGCAGCAATAGCTTTTTCAGTTTCTCTAATTAAATTTTTAACTCTTGCTTTAAGTTCATGATTATTTTCCGTCTTTTTTGCTATAACCTTGATTGCTTTTTTAGAGCTTTTAATATTTGCCATTTTTAAACTCCTCTCTTGATATCAGTATCCATTTTAACAAAATATTCAGTATTTTTCAAGTTTTTTAGTAATAATTTGACTTATAATCTGAATTTTCAGTAAAAATGTTACAAAAATTATGTATTAATTTTCAGTGAAAATGTTACACTTAAATTTAGTGAAAGAAAAACTATCATCGCTAATTTTCAGCGAAAATGTTACACTGAAAATATTTGACAAAGATGATAGTTTTAGTATAATAGTTATTGTTACTTGTTGGGATAAGGCAATGCTGAGGAGCAACCTGAGCAAACAAGTAATGCTATACAAAAAAGATATATTTCTTTTTTTGGAAGCCCAGAGCGATAAACCTCGGGGTATGGGGCAGAGCCCCATAATTAACGGAGCATCATATTTTTTCTCCAAGGATGATTTTTAGGAGGAATATATTTACGATGCTCTTTTTTTGATTTAGGAAAATCAGCTTCTTTTACCATAGTAATATCTCGTTGTTCGATTTCTGTTAATTGATAGTGCCTATTTTCAATTAAACACCAGTATTCACCATTATAACTAATAATAAATAAACACTCTGTTCCTTTTTTATAACTAATTATTTCACCAGTATCAGGAACAGTAGGAACATAATATTTTTTGTTATATCTAATACAAGAGGCATTATCAATAATTCTTGTGTATGTTTCTGATATAATTAAATTTAATTCATCTTCTGAATAATTATTTTCTCTCATCTTTGACTTTTTATTATCAATAGCATAAGAAAATTTTTCGTTCATTTTAGGAATAAAAATTTCATTTAAATATCTATTTGCTTCATCAATAGTAGTAATACCCTCATGTCTTAATTCAGCGATTAGTCTGTCTTTAAAAGTTTTATTTTCTCTTTCTATATGAGCTTTGGCAGTTGGAATACTAGTTGTCTCAAGTGTAATATCTAATTTCTCACATACCTTGCCAAATTGTGTTAAAAATAGCTTTATATCCTTATTTTTAGCATTATTAGCTGAAAAGGAACTACGATTATCTGCTTTTATTTTAGCTGGTATCCCATAATTAATAATAATGTGAAATAACAAAACAAAATATCCTCTTGTTATTTCTTCATATTCAAACCAACCAAACAAAACTTTTTTAGTTGCTTTATCTAATGCTAGGTGAAGAAATGAAACAATTCCACCAAACCATAACTTTTCACAAGCATCCATTTGTATTTCTTCGCCAAAGCAATATAAATTACTAGATCTACGAATATGAGCTTTTTCTATTTCTATAATCCTTGATTTAAATAGCTGAATTGTTTCGCTTTTTTCTTGTTCATTTTCTTCATCAATTAATTGTTTCATTTTATCATTATATATTTTAACTGTATTTTTATGGGCTAAAGGAGAAATGATGTCATGTTCTAATAAAAATCTATATAATGACGAATAAGAAATATTATACACGTTCTTTATTTCTTCAAAGAAATGTTCAAAATTAAAGTCATAATATTCATTTAAATATAAGCTTTCTATTTCTTCAAGTATGTATTCTTCTTTTTTATTTGGATTGCTTTTCCCACGATTTTTATGAATAAAACCCTGTTATCCTTGAGCGTTATAAACATTAATTAGTCTATATATCTGTTGTCTAGAAATTCTTAACTCATTTGTAGCTTCTTTAATAGTTAACTCTTTTCCAACAACCTTTTTGACAATCTCTAGTTTCTTTATTTCTTTCTGATTTAATTCCATGTTCTCACCTCACTTTCTAGCCAAAAAGCAAAAAATATTGTAACATTTTCACTGAAAATTGTAAAAAAAAGAAACTGAACAATACAGTTTCAAATTTGTAACATTTTCACTGAAAATTGTAAAAAAAAGAAACTGAACAATACAGTTTCAAATTTGTAACATTTTCACTGAAAATTAAAAATTTAAAGTGTAACATTTTCATTGAAAAATCACATTATTTATACTTCTTCAAGTTCTGATAAATTAGTTGTGATAATTGATAGTCTATCTTTTTCGCCTAAAGATAAAATAATTTTCATTAATTCATCTAAATAATCATCATTGACTCTTGCAAGTACAAAGTATTCTATTTTTTTCTTATCAAAATAATATAATTTATTAGCTTTGACATATGACTCTCTTTTTAGCTTAAATTCTCCTTCAATATCACTATCTACAATCTCTTTATTTACATCATAAGATAATACTTTAGCTTTATGTTCTTTATCCCTAAAGCTTGACATTATAGGCGCAACAAAATCATAATCTAATCCTTTAATATTATCGTGATTATCATCTACAACAATAAAAGAATGATTAGGTAGTTGTACTCCATCTTCCCCTTTAAAACTTTTTACGACAATAATATCTCCTAATTTACACATAACCATTACTCCCTTCATTATACATCTATCTATTCTTATTTTAAAGATATTAATATCTTTCTAAAATCAATCATATTATATCAAATTATACATATGTTCGTCAAGATAAATATTTAAAAAACTAAACTTTTTTAGTTTAGCTTTAAACAATATCATCAATATATCTTTTTAATTCTTTAGCATTAGGTCCAAATATTATTTTTAATTGATTGTCTATTTCCACAATCCCTTTAGCCCCCAATTTTTCAATAGCGTCTTTATTGACAATACTTACATCTTTTAAGATAACTTTAAATCTACTCATATTAGCTTCAGCACTAACAATATTATCTTTTCCTCCTAAATAAGTAATAAGTTTATTAGCTTCAATTCGAAAATCTCTTCTTGTTAATTTAATAACAATTAATAAAACTAAAACTAAAACAACCGCAATAATTAAATATTGTAACCATGTATCCATTATAATCACCAATAATATTATACTATAAATTTTTGTATAAATAAAGTTTTTTAGTAACATAATAAAATTAAGGAATGGTGAATATGAAAAAATTAATTGGATTAATAGCTTGTTTATTTATAGTAGGAGGTTGTTCATGTGCTAATGATTTAGCCGCAGATGCGGTAGAAAAATACTTAAATGATTATAAAAGTTTAAATAATTATGTTTTAGAAGATATTGATGAATTAGTAGAAAGTGAAAATTTAACAGAAAAAGGGAAAGATACCTATAAAGAAGTATTAAAAAGACAATATCGCGACTTAATTTATACAATTGAGAATGAAGAATACGATGGAGATACTGCCAAGGTTACTGTAAAAATTACAGTTTATGATTTATATAAAGCTCAAGAGGAAGCTAGTGATTATTTAAATGCTCATCCAGAAGAATTCTTAACAGATGGAGAGTATGATAATGACCTATACATGGAATACAAATTAGAGACTATGAAAGATACTAATGATACAATTTCCTATAATATAGTATTTACCGTAACTAAATCATCTGGTAAATGGTATGTTGAACAGCCTGATGAAGAAACGCTAGAAAAAATACATGGAGTATATAATTATAATGAGGATTAATCCTCGTTTTTTCTTTACTTTAAAACCACTATCCATTATAATAAAAACAGGAAGTGATAATATGTTTGATGAAATAAAAGAAAAAATTAGAATAAATCGTGAAGTAAAAGCCAATATAAAGAGAATTAATCCTGATATTGATACTTTTACAAACTATGAGATTTGGAAATTTTTTAAAAGTGAGGGTTTTCAAAATCTTCCTAATAATTATCGAAATAAGTTTTATAATTTGATAATTAATTTAACTAACGAAAAATCTAATTATAATAACTATAAATTTACAAATATGATGCGTAATATTTGTGAATTAAGTTATGATAAAAGATTTGCTAATAGTCCTAATTTTTATGAATATTTAAATATAATACTAGATTATCCAGAATTTAATATTTTAAGAACATCTTTAGTAGATGAACCAGATAAAAATACTAAAGAAGATGTTCTAAATTTAAGAAGGGAAGCTAAATTATTAACTTTAGGCGGAGACCTAGAATATTATCAAAAAGAGCTAGAAAATATTATGCAAAATGAAGAAGTAAAAAAATTAGGATTAACTAAAGAAATATTAGAAGGTATTATTAATTATCATTCTGAGGATGCCAAATTAGATGAAGATTTAGAATATAAAACTGATTTAATTATTGATATAAGAAGATTACTAAATAATGATCTACCGCATATCATTTTAAAACTTTTTAATTGTCCTACTATAAAGCATATAGAAGCTATTGATTATGTATGTAGTTTTCCAGAAGTAATAAATAATCCTAATTTTTTAGAACTAATTGATGCAATCATAGCTAGCCCAATAGAAGAACTTGCCAACATAAATGTTAATACTTCTAAAGAAATGTCTTTTAAAGAGGCATGTCAAAATTATTCTGAAGAAGCTATGAAAATACTTGATGAAACGCCAAATATGAAATCATATACCCGGGTTAGAGTTCCTATTCATATGCGTAAATTTTAAGCAAGGAAATTTCCTTGTTTTAATTTGCAAAAATATTAAAATTTATATTTATGTTGTTTTATGTCAAGAATAATGTTTTAACATTGTTCTTTTTTTAAAACTTCTTTATAATTATAATAGGAAGTGTTATATGAAAAAGATAATTATAGTTTTAATGTTTTTAGTTTTAATAAGTGGTTGTGCTAAAATAAATTTAGATATACCAAATTCTAATTCTAGTAATAATGAATTTGAAGCTAGTGAAGATGAACTAGTTGCGCACTTTATTGATGTAGGTCAAGGAGATGCTAACTTTATTGAATTACCGAATGGAGATACTATGTTAATTGATGCTGGGGAAGCTTACGAAAGTGATACGGTAATTGATTATATTGAAAATCTTGGTTATACCGATATCGATTATGTTATAGGAACTCATCCTCATACGGACCATATAGGTGGACTTGCAGATGTCATTAATACCTTTGATGTAGCATTTATTTATATGCCTAAAGCTGTTAGTACGAGTAAAACTTATGAAAATTTATTAGAAACAATAAAAAATAAAGGACTTAATATTCATACCGGTGCATCTGGAGTAGAAGTTCTAAATGAAGATAACCTTGCTATTGAAATGCTTGCTCCTAATGCCGAAAAATATTCTGGTATGAATAATTATTCTATTGTTTTAAAAATTACTTATGGAAATATTTCTTTTCTTTATACTGGGGACGCTGAAGCATTAAGTGAAAAAGAAATTACTTCTGATGTTAGTGCTGACGTACTAAAAGTCGGGCATCATGGTAGTGATACAAGCACGTCTAATGAATTTTTAGCTAGAGTAAATCCTAGTTATGCTATTATTAGTGTAGGTGCTAATAATAGTTATAATCATCCATCTTCAAGTACAATAAAAAAATTAGAAGAATACACAAACAATATATATCGCACTGATCTAAATGGTAGTATTATTGTAAAGTCTGATGGCATAAATATAGAAGTAGAAACGGAGAAATGATTTATGGAAGTTATAATTGATCGATTTGAAGGAGAATATGCTGTAGTAGAAATAACTAAAGGTAAAATGGTTAATATGCCAAAGGTATTAGTACCTGATGCTAAAGAAGGGGACGTTATAAAAATTATTGTTGATAAAGAAGCAACTAAAAAGCGCCAAGAACATGTAAAAGATTTGGTAAATGACTTGTTCATTGATTAATTATGTGTTAGAATAACTACCCAAAAGGAGGAACTATAATGAACAAATATCTTGATTTATGGAATAAAAAGAATGAATATGTATCAAAGCTAGAACCCAAATTAGCAGAAGCTAAAGAAGAAGAAAGAGTATTAAATAAAGAAGAAAGAAAGTTAAATGAGACAAGATTTAATTCTGAAAGAGAACTACAAGAATTAGGGAAATATGAAGAAGAAAATGCTCGAAAAGCTATGCTTATTTTAGAAATAGTAATCGTAGCAGTTTTATCTTTTGTAAGCATTCCCATTTTAACTCATCTAAACTTTAGTTTATTCATAGCTATTTCAACATTAATTGCTACTAATGCTGCTAATGTTGGTATTATGGTTACTATAAGAGAAGCTTTGGCAAGATATTATCAAGAATTACGTGAAAAAAACAAAGATGCTATTGCTGTGGAACAATTAACTTTAAATAATACCAAAAGAAACTTACAAGATAATTATGCTAAAAGAGTTAGAGTAAGAGAACAAGAAGATGAATTAATTCAGGAAATAAAACAAGAAAAAGAAGAAATAACAAAATTAGGAAATACTATTTTACAAGCTTTAACTAAATTATCTGAAAATGATCTTGGAACAAAAAATGAACTTTTAGATAAATTGATTACCAAAGAATTAGCTAGTAAAGAAGGAAATGTTATTGATATAAATATGAAACGGGAAAGAACATTGAACAAATAAGATGTTCTTTTTAAATAGTTTAAAATAAATATACATATAAACTTATTTTTTAAATTTTACTAATTTTGGGAAAAATAGAAGGATTGGCTAGGGAAATATATATATTTGGTTAGTGAATTTCTAGAATTTCACTAGTGAAATACAGGAATTTGCTGTTTTGCTTTTCTTCTTTCTTTTTTGTATAGTGATGCTGGAAAGGAGGAAGAAATGCGCTATCAAACATTAATGCATGATTTATTATTTAAAGAAACTTTTGCTGATCCTCATAATAGACGTCAATTAGAATTTTTCTTGGAACAAATATTAGGTTATGAAACAGGATATTTACATAACAAACTAGATGTTAGTTATGAAAGTCCAATCAAGAAAAATAAACTTAAAGATAAAAGTGTCAGGGGAGATATAATTATTAAGTTTGAAGATGTTGTAGTAAATATGGA
>CALVQM010000014.1 GCA_944358125.1 uncultured Bacilli bacterium | reverse complement strand
TAAAGCATTAGCCCCAATGCTCAAGTTACTATTATGAAGGATTGTACTTAAAAAAGCAAGAAAAAGCGTTCGACAAATTCCGAGTTGTTTTGACATCTGTGTCGAAAACAAAAAAATATCTACTTATTTAGATATTTAGGACTATCTATTTTGCCTAAAAGATAGTCAGCAGAAATGTTATATTTTTTGCATATTTGATATAAATAAGTTGTAGCAATAATATATTTTCCTTTTTCATATTTTGCTAACATAGAGTTGTCTACATTTAAAATATCTGCTAATTTAATTTGGGTTAAATTATTCTCTTTTCTAATACTTTTTAAACGCTGACTAGATAATTCTATGTTAATATTCTCTCTTAAATTTTTATATTTTTTAATATTAGTAAATCCAAATATATAATCAATTGAGACATTAAAATAGTTGCTTAAAGTATTTAAGTGTTTTATTGGAATGGTTGTTTGTTCTTCTTTTTCATACCTGCTGTATAAACTATCAGATATTTTTATTAAATTAGATATTTCAATGTTAGTTTTTCCATATCTATCTATTAATTGATATAATTTTTTACCATAGTTCACGTATATCACCATATACAATTTCTCATATCTGCGCATTTTTGACTATTTGTTCGAATAAATATTCCAAAAAATATTGACTTTAAGATGTTTAATATATATAATTATTATAGAATTAAAGGTTCTTAACTAATATAACTTTTAGGTTTATCCGTTTTTCCTAATAGATAATCAGCGGAGATACTATATTTTTTACAAATTTGGTATAAATAAGGAGTAGCAATTGGAAAAAGTGCTCTTTCGTATTTTGAAATTGTAGAATTATCCGTATTTAATATTGTTGCAAGTTTTAATTGGGTTAATTTATTTTCTTTTCTAAACTCCTTTAATCTTTGAGAAGATAAGTTAATATTTATTTCTTTTTTAGATTTGTTATAGTTTTTTATTTTAGTAAAATTAAAAATATAATCTAACGAAACATCAAAATAATTACATAATGTATTTAAGTGCTTTATTGGAATAGTTTGCTTGTTTTTTTCGTATCTGCTATATAAGCTATCAGATATTTTTAATAAGCTTGCCATTTCTACATTAGTGAGTCCTTGACGATCTCTTAAATTAAATAGTTGTTTTCCATAGTCCATAATATCACCATAATTATTTTCTCGTATTCAGAATAATTAGCCTATTTATCCGAATAAATATTCCAATTTTTCTTGACTATATAAAATACCAATAGTATAATTTAAATAGTTAAGGATCTTTAATTTTATGAAAGTAGGTTATAAAATTGAAGATAAATAAAGAAATAGAATTTGAGACATTACATTCTAATAAACATAGGATATATCTTTTATGTGGTATTGTCTGTGTAGTGGTACTTATGGTTACTTTAATTATTACAACATCTAAAGCTAAATATAAAACTACACAATCATTACCCCTTATAAATGGAACAATTAATTATGATTTAAGTGATCTTAATTTAATTGGAGCATATATTCAAGAAGGAGAAGAATATAAACAAGTTAATGAAATACCAACAAGTGGATATGAATTTAATAGTGAGGAAAGTTATTGTACCGTAAATAATGAAAGAGATGACACTATAACTTTAAGCTTTGACATGACTACCCAAAACCTAACTGTAACACCTCTAACAAAGAAAGGAACAAAATGTTATTTATATTTTGATGAAAAAGCATCAGCTGGTGACACTATATTAGCCAAATATTCAACAGTGTTAACAAGAACAAGTTTTTCATCAACTGTAACTAATACAACAACAGGAACAATCTATAAATCATTAGATGAAAGTCAATATGATGATGATGGCGAAGTATATTACTTTGCAGGAAATCCAACTGATAACTGGTTCCAATTTGGAACAAATAGTAGTGGACAACCACTTTATTGGCGAATAATCCGAATTAATGGTAATGGAAGTATAAGACTCATTTATAATGGACCAAGTACTGAAACAATTGGCAGTGGTACTATGATAAGCACAAATACGCAATTTAGTGATTTTGAAAGTGATGGTGCTTATGTTGGATATATGTATACCATAAATCAGTCACATGGATTAAGTAATAATAATAATATCAAAAAGATTATCGATAATTGGTACTTAAGTAATTTGTCGGAAGAAAAGGATTACATTGATGGAAATACAGGTTTTTGTGGAGATAGATCAAGTGTTGAAGCTAGAGCAATATATTACGGAGCATATGAAAGACTTGTAAATAGTAAAAATCCAAGTTTCAAATGTACAGATAGTCAAGATTTATATACAACGCCAGGAAGTAGCAAAGGTAATGGAGCATTAAAAGTTACACCGGGTAATAATGATAGTACTCCAACACCAATAGGACTCATCACAGCCGATGAAGTAGCCTTTGCTGGAGGAGTATATAATTATAATAATAATAGTTATTACCTATATAATAACAGTGACTATTGGACCATATCTCCATATAATTTTCCAGGTGGAGCAGCAACTTTTCGTATAACTTTGTCTGGATCTTTATTGTATAATGGCGTTACCTATGAAAATGGCGTCAGACCAGTTATAAACCTACGTAGTGATGTTGCTTTATCAGGTTCTGGAACAACTATGGATCCATTCAAAGTCGTTGGTGCTTAAAACATGAAAAAAATGACATGAGTTAACGTGTCATTTTTTATTTATTCTTCTATTTTTAGATTATTGGCTTTAATATGAGCTATAAATCTTTCTTGGAAGGTTTGTAATTCTTTTTGTTCAAGAGTTTTATTGTTACTTCCTAGAGTATATCTAATTAAATATTTATTTTCATATACTTCAATTAAGCGATAGTTTTTAATTAGTTTACTTGGAAATGATTTTAATACTTCTTCTAAATCAGCATATTTCTTGTTATCTAGAATAATTGTATAGTCTAATTCTACTTCTGGATATTTGCTAATTTCTTTAGATAATTTTTCTTCTTTTTCTATATTTATATATTTATCAAAATCTATATCAATAGTAACTATAGCTTTTTTCTTACTTAATTTATTAGTATAAGATTTATTTAAGACATTAAGAGTACCTATTTTATTATTATCAACATTGATGATTTTACCTAATGTATCATTATAATAGTTATATTCATTAACATTGTTAGTAAAAGTTACTTCTTTGTTTTTTAAAACTTTAAATAAATATTTTACTACTTTTTTAGCTTCGTTATAAATAGCTTCTAAATTTTTTTCTGTATCTGTTAATATAATACTTAATACTCTTTTATTTTGATTATCTTTAATAATAGTTCCTATTTCAAATATTTTAAAATGAGAATAGTTTTTAAAGTTAACATTTACAATATTCATTAAAGATAAACTTAAATCATCTCTTAAAATATTATTTGTTTCTTTACCTAAAAGTTTGACATTATCTTTTTGGATATTAAGAGTTTTTAACATATCGGTATCATACCAAATATAACTGTGTACTTCATGCATATCAAATTTAGTTGCTAATAATTTTTTAGCATCATATTCTTGGTTATATATTGTTTCATGTTCAGTTATAGTTAGATCAAGTTTTAATGGTTTAGGAGTAAAGTTTTCTAAACCATAAATTCTAGCTATTTCTTCAATAATATCTTCTTTAATTTTAATATCTTTGGTTGCTCTAAAAGTTGGTACAGTTATATCATAATAATATTTATCTACTTTTACTTTAAAACCTAGAGTTTCTAAAATATTATTAACTTCTTTATCTTCTAGAGTTTTACCCATGTAGGTAGATAGAGTTTTCTTATCTAATATGATTTGTTCTTCTTTTAATACTTTAGGATAGATATCTGTTAAGTTTGATGCTATTAACATATCAGGATTTTGTTCTTTTAAGAGATATGCCAATCTTTTGATAGCTAAATCAGTCATGTTTGGATCTAAACTTTTTTCATAACGAGCAGAAGCTTCCGTTCTTAAACCTAGTTTAGCAGCACATCTTCTAATAGATGCAGCATTAAAGCAGGCACTTTCTAGGAAAACACTTGTTGTGTCTGGTAGGATTTCACTATCTAAGCCTCCCATAACACCCGCTATACCAAAGTATTTATTTTCATTCTTAATCATTAGCATATCACTAGTAAGAGTTCTTGTTATACCATCAAGAGTAGTATAGGTGTCCCCTTCATTTGCTAAACCTACTTCAATATTTTTTACTACTCGAGCATCAAAAGCATGCATAGGTTGTCCTAGTTCCATCATTAGATAGTTTGTTAAATCTACTAATAAAGATATAGAACGCATTCCTACATAATATAAAAATATTTGCATATCTAAAGGAGTATTATTATTTTTGATGTTTTCTATTTTTAAACCAGTATAACGGTAACATAAGTTTTCATCTTTAATAACAATATCTAAATCTTCTAAATCATTTGTTATTTCTAATATGTCAAGGGGTAATAATTCATGGTTTGTTATCGCACATATTTCTCTTGCTATACCATAGTGCCCCCAAAGATCTGGTCTATTAGTTAAAGATTTATTATCAATTTCCACTATAATATCTTCTATGGGTAAGTATTCTTTAATATCCGTACCATTTACCCAATCGCTTGGTAAATCTAAAATACCATCATGATTATCACTTATGCCTAGTTCCCGTCCACTACAACACATACCATTTGATAATATTCCTCTTAAAGGTCTAGCTTTAATTTCGGAACCATCAATATGACCACCTACTTTTACATAAGCTGTTTTTAAGCCCACTCTAACATTAGGAGCACCACATACGACTTCTATTAATTCTTTTTCGCCACAATCGACTTTTAAAACATGCATATGATCACTATCAGGGTGAGGAATACATTCTTTGATTTCGGCTACAACAACATTATCAAAAGAATTTCCTTTAACTTCAACATTTTCAACTTCGGCTGTTCTTAATGTAAAAGTATCCCAAATATTTAGCCAATCAATGTCTTCACTATTTTTAATATGACTTTTTAATTTATTACATGATATTAACATATAAATCCTCCTATTCTATATTAAATTCTTTTAAATAACGGATATCTCCACTATTTAAAACACGAATATCATTTATTTTATAACGCATCATAGCAAGTCTAGTAAGTCCAAAACCAAAAGCAAAGCCGGTATATTTCTCGGGATCTATACCACCTGCTTTTAAAACATTAGGGTGAACCATACCACTACCTACCATTTCAATCCAACCACTGTTTTTACAGGTAGGACAGCCCTTTCCTCCACAAATGAGACATGACATATCCATTTCATAGCTTGGTTCGGTAAATGGGAAGAAACCGGGACGAAGACGTACTTTAACTTTTTTCTTAAACACTTCTTTTAATAAATTTTGCATAACATATAAGAGATTTTCAATTGTTATACCCTCATCTATTACCATGCCTTCTATTTGATAGAAAGTGTTTTCATGGTTAGCATCTAAATCTTCATTTCTAAATACTCGTCCGGGAGCACATATACGAAGTGGTGCTCCAAAATTCTCCATTGCATGAATTTGATTATCACTTGTTTGAGTACGAAGAAGCATACCATTATCTAAAAAGTAGGTATCTTGCATATCTCTAGCTGGGTGATCTTTAGGAACATTTAAAGCTTCAAAGTTATAATACTCCGATTCCATTTCGGGGCCTGATACAACTGTAAATCCCATTCTTTTTAAAATATCAGTTATTTCATGGGCTATGATGGTTACAGGGTGCAAAGAACCAGTTTTTATATCATAATCTAGGGTATCATCAAATGTTATTTCAACATCATTTCCGAGATTTTCTAACTTTTCATTAATCATGTTTTCCATTTCTTTTTTGGTATTGTTAATAAGACTTCCATATTTTTTCTTATATTCAATACTCATATCTTTAAGACTTGCCAAAATACTAGATATTTCACTTTTCTTACCAACATATTCAGATTTAATATTTAGAATATCAGCTTCTTTTTTAGCACTTTCTAATTTCGTTTCTAAATCTTTTTTTAATTTGCTTAATAATTCTTCCATTTTTTATCCTCCTAATCATTAAAAAAAGTCCTAGAGCATTGGGGCGAAATTTATCCGTGGTACCACCCAATTTCTAGAACTTGCTAGCACTTATTCGTTTATAGCACGACATACTATTAAAACTCCTAAGTTTGAATTTCATAACTATTTTTATCTAAAAGTAATTTCAGCCTGCGTTACTTTTTCTCTAAATTAAGAACTAATAGTTATTACTTGTAACTTAATCAACGTTTTATAAAGCTATTTTAACAGAAAATGTTATTTAAATCAATTAGAAATTAATAGAAAATGATAATTTTTAATTTTGTAAAGTGTATGGGTTAGTTCTTGAACCATCGCCCGATATTATTGATACGTTAGATGAAAGATATAAGGAAGGACGGACCGTGTTGGAAAAGTACATATTACTTAAGCAATTCACATTTCCATAATTTAACACATAAAATACATAGTATTGGGATTTTGAATTTGTGGTAATCGTCCATTGGTAATCATTAATAAAAATCCAATCATTATTCTTACAATCGCTGTAACTTGACTCATCCCAGTTAAGTAGTTCCTTTGATAAGCAAGCTTCTCTATTTGTTGTGGTACCACCACTAGTGGCATATCCATAATCGCTGAGATACATTAGAGCAATTTTACCTTGCCAAGTTGTTGGGTTTCCACTATATACATTTGTTCCGCGCTCATATCCATAAAAATGATTTGCTAATCCATCGCTAGCACTTGAATAGCTTGCTGTTCCTCCTAATTTCCATGTAGCATTAGCTATCATATTTCTGGTCGTATCATTTTTTATTCCCGTTGCAGCATAAGATCCACTTCCATTTAAATAATCTCCGTTTAATGTTTTTTTTTTTTTTTCTGTACTCCAATCATTTTTCTTGGCACTATCCCAAGAAATTTTTCCTATAGAGTCATTTCTAATTAATTTTACTAATTTTTCGCCACTTATTCCATGACTATTTTCATTAAATATGCCTATTATTCTCCATAATTCACATGTACTACTACTCGGATTATTATAATCATCACAGTTAAAATAAACATAATTATTAGGATTTGCTCCTATATATCTTAAATTATTATCTACTGTTTCATCATAGGCTAGCATGCTTTGATTATTCTCATATAAATTTTCTATTGTTTCAGATACTGTTGGAAATCCTACTATCACTTCTTTGCTAGTGCTTGCTTCATTTCCGGCTGCATCTTCTACTCTTACTGTTATCGTATGTACACTATCTTTGATGAGCCCATCAAATATATAGTTTGTTTCTTCGCTTTGTATTTCTTCTTCATCATCTATTTTATAGTAATAATAATATATTCCTACGTTATCTTTTGCATTCGCAGTTACCATAATACTTGTATCATTACCTGACGTTGTTATTGATAATATTGGTTTCTCACTATCTGGTATTAAATCAAAATAAACATTACATTTAGTACCCTTTTTAATTACATTGCTGAAAGTTAGTGAAGCATCTTCATAAGCTATACTAATACTATCTTCTACACCATCAGGTGATTCACATGTTGATTGCTCTTCATTTAGAGTGTAACCCACATGAGGTACTTTATCAGCCGATAATGTTTCACTACCTTTATTTAAATATACAGCTACCATATTAAAATCAGACGCTGAATAATTAATAGTACCTTGTATTAGAGGTATACTCTGTGTAGTTATATATTTAGCTTTTGTAAACGTAAGTATTACAGAACTTAATATTAATACTATTAGTACTGCAATTATAATATTTCTTTTTACATGGCTTATTTTTAATACCTCAAAATTCATACCTTACTCTCCTCCATGAAGTTCTACTTCATTTAAATAATCATTTATATAAGCTATGATATGGTGAGTTACCTAGCTTATATAAAAATTATAATCCTGGGTATACTAAAAGTCAAGAAAAATAACACAGTTTTCGCCATTATAATTTATAAGTTAATTTTAATGAGAAAATAAAGTGTGGTGGATTGTATGGATTATAAAATTAGATTGTTAGAGTTAAGAAGTGATTTAAATTTAACTCAAGATGACATAGCAAAGGTTTTAAAAATTAGTCGAAGTACTTATAAAGATTATGAGCTTCAAACAAGTATCATACCTATTAAGCATTTAGTAACTTTAAGTGGTTTTTATCATGTATCTGTAGATTATATTCTTGGTTTAACTTCCACCCGGCAATATAAACAAACTTACGAAATAGATAAAATTAAAGCTGGACAAAGATTAAAAGAGTTTCGGTTGGAGTATAAACTTACACAGATTAAGTTAGCAAATATTTTGAATACTACTTTTTCTTCTATTGCTTTTAATGAAAAAGGTAGAAATTTAATTGCTACTCCTTTTTTATATACTATTTGTAGTAAGTATGAAATTAGTGCTGATTATTTACTTGGTATTGTGGATAAGCCTAAATATTTAAAATAAAAAACTAGTAACTATTTAAATATAGCTACTAACTTTTTTATTTTAACAAATTATAAAATTCTAATAAAACTTCATCATTTGCACAGGCTTTATATCTTTCTTCATTATTTTGGGCAGTAATAAATTTTAACCAACGATTAGTAGCAGTGCTATTATCTAACTTTTGAATACGATTTAAGTCTATGTTTTTAATTTTTAGTAAATCAGCAAAAGTTTTATCGTTTGGATCGGTGGTATTTTTTAAATAATTATCTTCTATTACTTTCCCTTTATGATCCGGATTTTTTATAAATCTTAATTCTAATAATTTACCTGACTCTTCACTTACTGAACCATAAAGAATATGAATAATAAAATCATCATTTCTGGCATTATAAATATTAATTCTAGCAGCATAATCTTCATATCGAATAATAATATCACTAGTAAAGCCATGTTTATCAATATCGATATGATTAAGTATTCCTTTATATAGTATTTCTTCTTTTTTATTAATAATTTCATCATTTATATTTAGAAATGTTTTTAAGAAATACTTTCTTGGTTTTTCATTATCGGGGTGAATTAACACTTGCTGTAAAACCACTTCATTCATTAAATCAATAAAAATATTCATTCTTTCCTCCTTTCACCTGTAATATACAAAATAATGAGGAAGAAAGCAAATTGCCAATTTACCTATTTTCACTAGTGAAATTAATAAATTGGTAGACGAAATTCATATATTTGGTCGGTGAATTTAATAAAATTATGCTGCTTTTAAGAAAATTCATAAAATAAAAAAAACAAGGCTTTTAACCTTGAAATTTATTAAAAGTTTTCTGCTTTAAGTTCCATAAAGCTTTGAGGGTGAGCACATACTGGACAAACTTTTGGAGCTTCAGCACCAACATAAACATGTCCACAGTTACGGCATACCCATACAACTTCTTCACCACGAGCAAATACTAAATGATCATCAATATTACCTACTAATTTTAAGTATCTTTCTTCATGGTGTTTTTCTATAGCTGCTACACCTTCAAAAAGATTAGCAATACGGTCAAATCCTTCTTCACGAGCTACTTCAGCAAATTCTTTGTACATTTCTGTCCATTCATAATTTTCGCCACTAGCAGCATCTTTAAGATTGGTTAAAGTATCTGGTACTTTTCCACCATGTAATTCTTTGAACCACATTTTTGCATGTTCTTTTTCATTATTAGCAGTTTCTTCAAAAATAGCTGCAATTTGTTCATAACCATCTTTCTTTGCTTGTGAAGCATAATAAGTATACTTGTTTCTTGCTTGTGATTCACCAGCAAAAGCAGCCATTAAGTTAGCTTCTGTTCTTGAGCCTTTTAATTCCATAATCATTACCTCCGGTTATTATTATAGCTAATTTTTGATAAAAAGTAAACTATGAATTGACTTCTTTACAGCAAAAGAAAAAATGCTATTTAAGCATTTCTGTCCTTTATTAATGGGTCATCAAATTCATCATTTGTGTACATTTCAACAGATGGGTGGATCTCAACTTTTTTCTCCTCTTTTATAGGAGTTATAGGAGTTACTTTGTTTTTTTCTTTTTCATGAGGGGTGTTAGCATCAACTAAATACCCTATTAAAGCAAAAATTAAAATTAATGAAATTATGAGAAACCATATATAATTGTCTAATAAAAATGCAATTAATGTATCCACTTCTAACCTCCTAATTTTATTTTATGCAAATGTTTTAAGAAATACTTATTTTTCCACTTTTAGGGATAATATGGATCCAAGTGTTTCCATCATTAACCGTAATTTCTGTTCCATCTTCATAGCGATATACTGTTTGTTGTGATCTAGAGTCTTTTTCCCAAGTTATAGGAATACTTTTTCCTTCGGTAATAAAATATCCTGTGCCACTGCCAATATTATCTAAATCTTGACGTCCTTTATTATCACCGGTAATAGTAGTATTTCCTACTTGATAGGCAATAATATTTTTAACAGTGTATTGTTCTTTGGTTTCATAATCGGTATGTTCTTTATTATTAACTAATTGTTTATATACTTTTGCTTCACTATCGTATACATAATTTGTGGTTGAACTACCAGAATATTTTAAATCAATATTCGTGGCATCAGTAGCATCACTTGGTAATTCGACTGATGTAGCACTATAATTTAACAATAAATCTTTGTTAGTTTCTTTTCTATATCCTAGTCTATCAGCTAGATTGGCTAATTCACTCAAATTAGTGAAAGCAGTATGTTCAGTATTTACACCACTAATTTTTTGTCTAAAGAAATAAGGAGAACTATAAATTAGACCATTTAAGTTATCTATATCTAATGTAGATATGTCACTTTGGGCTTGTGGAGACCAACCCCAGTGAACATAATAAGCATCATTTTCTAAAACATAATCAAGATAATAATGTCTAGCACTACGAACATTTCCTACTACTTCATTTGTTTTGTCTTTAAATAAAGCTAGATATCTGGTTATTCCACCTTCAACTACTATTTCATAAACTAAATAGGCATCCTGTAAGCCAGTATGATAAGGTCTGGCAGCTCCAATATTGTTAATCATAACAGCATATGGTCTAGATGTGCTATTTAAATCTACTATTTGAACGGTAGGTTCTTCTTTTTTTTCTTCTTCTTTATTAACTTCTTTGTTTTCATCTGGATCTTTATTATCTTTGTTTGATAATAGTATAATACTAGTAATTATGCCACCAATTAAAAGAATAGCAGCGGCTATAATAATAATTAAATTTTTCTTTTTTAATTTTAATTTCATTTACTACACACCTCAATTGTATTTTAAGTATAGCACAAAATATTTAGTTTGGGTAGATATAATTTACTTAACCATATATACAACTGCTTCGGCTCCTTCACTAGCAGCATTAACAATTTGATATATATCTTTTTTCGTTACATCACCACTAGCATATACCCCTTTTATATTCGTTTTGTGATGCTCATCTACTACAATATAACCATTTTCCATTTTTATATCGGTATTTTCTAAAAAGTCAGTGTTTGGGATATATCCAATGTATATAAATAAACCTTTAACATTAATCTTTTGACCATCTTTTAAAATAAGGCCTTCTATTTTATCTTCTTTAATTATTAATGAAGTTACTTCATTATTTAATATTAATTCTATGTTATCTTTTTTTTCTACTTCCTTAATTAAAGTATCTTCTCCCCGGAATTCTTCTTTCCTGTGGATAAGATACACTTTATTAACAATATTTGCTAAATAAAGAGCTTCACTTAAAGCTGAAGACCCCCCACCAACAACGGCGACATCACTATTTTTATATAAAGCTCCATCACATAAAGCACAAGTACTAATACCTCTTCCTAAATATTTTTCTTCATCTTTCAAGCCTAACATTTTAGGACGTCTGCCACTAGCAATAAGTAAGTATTTAGCTACATAAATATTACTTGTTGTTTTAACTGTTTTGGTTTCATCTAATAAAACATCTGTAACCCGTTCTAATTTGTATTCAATATTAAGTTTATTTACTTCTTCAAAAAGATTATAAGCTAAATCGGGTCCACTGATACTAATTATGCCAGGATAATTTTCTATTTCACTAATCTTATTAATTGTTCCTCCAGGAGCACTGCCTTCTAATAGCAATACTTTCATGCCGGCTCTTTTGGCATAAATACTAGCACTAATACCAGAGATGCCCATACCAATAATTATTAAATCATACATGTTTATTCACCTTCTTCACTACTCTTTTTTCATTAATATCATTATATAAATTTTCATATTTTCCTTTGCGACTTAAATAAATTAAGTAAACTAAACCAGTTAAGAAAAGGATAATGGAAATAATTTGGGCTACTTTAAAACCTCCTAACATTAATGAGTCGGTACGCCATGCTTCAATAAAGATGCGGCCAAGACTGTACCACATTAAATATATGCAGGTAGTAGCTCCTATTTTAATATATTTCCTTCTTCTAATAATTAAAAGGACAATAAACCCAAGTAGGCACCATAAAGACTCAAAATAGAAAGTTGGTAAATAATAGATGCCGCCAATATTCATACCTTTAATAATAAACTCGGGTACCAATAATTCTTGTAGGTGTGTATAAGTAGTGGCAATACCATGAGCTTCACCATTGAAAAAATTGCCCCATCTACCTATTGCTTGAGCTAAAATAAGGCTAGGAGCAGCCATATCTAATAGTTTTAGGAAATTTAGATGATATTTTTTAGCAAAGAAAATAACTGTAATAGCCCCGGCAATTAGGCCACCATGAATAGCAAGTCCTCCGTTCCATACAGCAAATATTTCTAGGAGATTACTCTTATAATATGAAAAATTAAATAAAACATAATATAATCTGGCACCAATTATGCCTATGATAATGGTCCAAAAACACATATTAAAGATAAGATCTTTGGGATATTTAAATTTTTTAGCTTCTCTTTCTAATAAAAGAACACCGATAACAATGCCTATTAAAATTAAGAACGAATACCAACGAATATCTATACCAAAGATGCTAAACATAATACTATCCATGAAATCCCTCATTTCTTAAATTTATTATACACTATTTTTCTTTTTTATAAAAGGATAAGGTATTTTTATATTGATGATATCTAATAATAAAGCAATAATGGCTATAAGCATTAGAAGTGAGAATACCCATAAAGGTATATAGTCCATATCAAATAAATACACAGAGTAACCAGCTAGACTAGTTAAGTTAATAATGATAGGTATATAAATTTTCTTGCGATAAATAAAATACCAAATAACGGATATGATATCAGCCATAAACATGTATCTTTCGTGCATGAATGGTAAGAAATAAACAGCAATTAATATGCCCAATAGACTAATGCTCACCATTTCTTCTTTAGTTATTTCTTTCTTTCTTTTTATAAAATATATTAGTAAACCTAAAAATATTAAACCGGTTATAATAAAGAAAATATAACCTATTATTTTTTCGTTTGGTAAAATGGTAAATATGTTAGCTAAATTTCTAGTTAGATAAACTGAATAATTGGTTGTTTGATCTAAATAGGTAGTAAAACAATTAATTAGAGGCATTCCCATTAATAAAACAGGAGTACACATAATAATATTACCAAGGGGAATTAAGAGAAAATTCCATATTTTAAATTTCTTGTTTACAAAATATAAAATAATAAATAAAGGTAGAATGAAGATAAATTGTAATTTAAAGCTAAAAGCAATTCCTAAACTTAAAAAAGATAGAGAATATTTTTCTTTTAATAATAAATAAAGAGATAATAAAACAAAAGTGGTATAAATACTATCACATTGAGCCCATACACTGCCATTTAAAATAACAGTTGGTAAAAATAGAATAACTAGCCATGAGAGATAGGAATACTTTCTATTACTTAATTCTTTTACAATTAAATAACCGAATAAGCCCATTAAAATATCAAATATTACTGATAATAACTTGATTTTTACAATAGCAGGGCCTTGTAAAAATGTTAGTAAATACAATAAAATTAAATATGGGGGATTATAGTTTCCTAAACCATTTACTACACTCATTAAACCTTCTTCATTTAAAATGTTATACCATTTTAATAAAAACCTTTTATAATCGCCACTTTCAAACGAAAAAAAGCAGTATTTGATTAAAATACTAACTAAAATTACACTTACAATTATTAAAAGTTTTTTGTTTTTTATTTTATTCTTTATCAATTACTTCAACTCTTTTTCTATAATATATCTTGGACGGTGTTTGGTTTCATTATATATTTTACCAATATATTCACCAATTAAACCTACTGATACTAACTGTACACCACCAATGAACCAAATGGATAACATAATGAATGCCCAACCATCTACAGTATTACCAAGAATTTTAACAATTATCGTATAAATAATCATTACGACACTAATAAATAACATGATAAAACCAAGAGTGGTAATCATTTTTAGAGGTTTGACACTAAATGAAGTAATTCCGTCCCAAGCAAAAGATAACATTTTTTTTAAAGGATATTTTGACTCTCCAGCAGCTCGTTCATTTCTTTCATAAGTTGCAATAGAAGTTTTAAAACCTAATAAAGGTATTAAGCCTCTTAAGAAAAGATTAGCTTCTTCAAAATGTTCTAGTTCATCTAATGCTCTTTTACTCATTAACCGGCAATCAGCATGATTAAATACTACTTCTACACCCATGGCGTTCATTAATTTGTAAAAAGATTCAGCGGTAAATCTTTTAAACCAAGAGTCTTTTTTACGAGAACTACGAACACCATAAACAATTTCGGAACCAGCATTATTTTCTGCAATCATTTTATCAATGACATTAATATCATCTTGTAAATCAGCATCCATACTAATAGTAATATCAGCATATTTTTTAGCTGTCATAAGACCTGCTAGTAAAGCGTTTTGATGACCTTTATTACGAGATAATTTTACTCCAACAAATAAAGGATCTTCTTTGTGATATTCTTCTATAAGTTCCCAAGTTTTATCTTTAGAGCCATCATTTACAAACATAACTTTACTGTCTTTACTAATTTTTTTATTCTTTATTAAATTATCCATTTTTTCTTTTAATGCTTTTTGGGTTATGGGTAATACTTCTTCTTCATTATAACAAGGTATTACTAAATATAATATTTTCTCCAATTCTTCATCACCTAAATTCATTATAACAAGCTAATTCTTTTTTCTCAAGTCTTTTGTTTCTTTTTTACTTGTAAGATAATCTTTTAGACAAATATACTCTATAGTAAGTAGGCCTAAACTTAAAATACTATAAGATATAATAGACATGTATGTTCTTTTTTTAGTTTCGGCTACTTCGAAGACAAAAGAACCAGTTGTTTCTTCATCATTTATTAAAATTGAACCATTATTATAGGCTTTATAATAAGTTCCTTCATCATAAGTACTAATACTTAATAATGACTCTCCTTCTAATTTAGTTATTTCTATTTTATAGGTGGTTTCATTAGATGTAGTAATATCATTAAATTTAAATTTATAATTTTTCTTTACATCAGAACTGACAAATTCTTTTTGGGCTAGTAATTCATTTGTTTGAGTATTATATAATCTAAATAAATATGTACTTTTTTCTTCTTGGTTTTTATTTTCAAAATTAATACTAATTTGATTAAAAGTATTATCTGTCGTAAATGTTTGACTAATAGTGTTTTCCCCTATTTCTACTTTGCTAAAGCCACGATAAGATAAAATACGTATATCTTCATAAGTTTTTTCTTCTAGTGTGTATTTGTAAAAATTAATTGTTAGTAAAAGGGTAGTTATCAACATAAGAGTAATGCTAGATATTTTCATTAAAGATTTATATTTTTCTTTTTTAGATAAATCTTCTTCTGTTTTACTTATTCTTTCGTATATTAGACCTAGAGGTATAATCATCCAAGGTAGGAAAGATAGACTGTATCTTTGAGCTGCTTCCCATAAAATATAGAAGAGAATAGCTCCAAATAAAGCAATATATATTATATCTTCATAGTGATAAGTAGTATCTTTTTTTCTGAATCTAGTTATAAGTCCTAGTAAAATCATACAACTAATATAAGTCTTTAATATTTGTAAACTATATTTTAAAAAGATATTGGTATTTCCATAACCACCTAAATACTCATATATTCCGGTTCCATCACTCGTATTATTTAGTTTGGCATAAACACCATAATTACCACTGGACCAAGTACGAGCTATTTTAGCTCCTTCTAGTTTTACTAAACCAATTGGACCTAACTCTTTTAATCGTGTTTTTATTTCTTCTATGTTAGCTTCTTTTTTCTCTTCATAAGTTTCTTCATTAAAAGTTAAATCATGATCATTACCATTATATCCTCCCGTATGTTCTTCATTAAGACCCATCATTAACCAGTGAGTTATAGGAAAAGCTTCATTGGAATTTAAGTTTATATCAAAATAATTATAAATCACTTTAAATCCTAGTAGACCTACTGTTAAACCAATTAGTAGGGCTAAATATATTTTTAATTTATGTTTTATTTCTTTATTAATTAAAATAAGAGCTAGAATAGCAATTAATAAAATAACTACCACTATTCTTATTTTAAGACCTATAAAGAATATTAAACCTGATAATATACCAAATAATATTTTCTTTTTTATGTTATCTGCTTTTATACATTTAATCGCTAAATAAAGACCAATAATAGCAAAAGGCATACATAAAGTATCAGTATAAAAATAAGATGAATATAAATAAAAAATGGGATTTATAACAGTAAATATTAAAGCTAGTAAACCTGTTTTTTCATCTTTTAGTTCTTTACCTGTTAAATAAATAAAGAATGCCATAATAGCCATAAATAAAGCATTAAATATTGTTCCCATTAAAACAACATTGGTACAACCAAAAATACTTCCTATTTTAGTGAAAAAATAAGTAAATATTAATAAAGGAATTTGGTTAGTATATTTAGAGAAATAAGAACCTGTAATAGTTAGAGTATCTAGACTAAACATACGATTTACATATTCTATAATATGAGATAAATCAGTAACCGAAGAAATAGGGAGTAACAAACCAATTAATAATAAGCCAATAAAGAATAATATGCTTATTATGATAGCAATTATTTTTATTTTCTTTGATGATAATTTCTTTATTTGCTTATAAATAAATTTAAATAAGAAAAATGTTATAATTGTTCCTATTATAACAATTATAGGAGATAAGTTTTGATCTAACCCATAAAAAGCACTTACTAGTGTTATGTAAGAAAATAGGGCTATTAATATGGCAAGTATTACTTTATAACTAATATTAAAGAATTTATTCATAAGACACTTCCTTTTATTTAGTTATATTATATCGATAAATATAATAGTTTGTAAAGAAAAAAGATGGATAAACCATCTATTCAGCACCAACTACTTTGAAGGGATCTGTAGTTGTTCCGGAACCTGATAAAGCAACATCACTACGTAGGTTTATAACTGGTCTGACGCCATACGAGTTATTAACCAAGACGTCGCTGAGATAGCCATACGAAGCCACAGGGAACACGCCAGCAGAGCCGTCGTCACACCAAGACGGAGACATGGTCCAATAATCCTCACCAGTGTATAGGTAATTATTAGTATTACTACTTACACCGCTTGGCATTCCAGCAAACATCGCTTCATCAGCACTTATTAATCCGATTGGTTGGGTTAAGGCTTTATTTCCTGTACTACTCTCTTTTGTTGTATAGATATCTTCTGTTTGGCAAGTTAAGCTTGGACTACTATTAGCGATTCTTGCAAATGGTTGATAAGTAGTACGACTTGTTCCTATTCCACTTCCACTACTTGTTCTTCTATCACCACAAAAGCCAGAATTTCCATCTATATAATTAGCGTGACTTGCTAAATTGTTACTATACCAATCATCTAATATTCCTTTAATAGTACTTGATTGTTGTAATCCGTGCAATTGTTCACTTTGATACATATACCCTACATACATGTTGTCATTATGCGAACTATTGAAAGTGCTTGTCCCTATTTGAGTTCCTGTTCCTGTAGTATTAACACTTGTTCCTTGATAAATCATACGAATACTTCCATCTCCATTAATCCTTATTATCCTCCACCAGAAGCCTGCAAATTGGACCCAATTATTTACTTCATCTGAATCACCAGTATAATAATATGTCGTTCCTCCTGTCCAATCGGTTGTCTCTCCTTGAGTAGGACTTGAAGCTAATATTACATCGCTCGCTTTATATCCTACAATTACTTCTTTACTACCATCAGCAACATTACCTGCTGCATCTTCTACTCTTACGGTTATAGTGTGTACACTATCTTTTTCTAGTCCTTCAAATGTATAACTTGCCTCTTCACTTTTTATTTCTTCTTCATTGTCTAATTTATAGTAATAATAATATATTCCTATATTATCTGTTGCGTCCATAGTTATAGTAATACTTGTATCATCGCCACTACTATTAATGTCATTTATTATAGGTTTCTCACTATCCGGTATTAAATCAAAATAAGCTGTACATTTTGTTCCTTTATGACTTAATTTATTAACGTAAAGATATCCATTTTCATATACTATTTCCGTTTCTAAATCTTCTACATCATTTACTTCACATATAGATTGTTCTGTATTTAATGTATATCCTACATGAGGTACTTTATCACTCGATATAGTATCTCCATTCTTATTTAAATATACAGCCATTAAATTTAAATCAGATGGTGAAAAATTAATAGTTCCTTGTATTAAAGGAATACTCTCTGTAGTTTTATATTTTGCTTGGGTAAAATTAAGTATTAAGGAACTAATTAATGC
>CALVQM010000013.1 GCA_944358125.1 uncultured Bacilli bacterium | reverse complement strand
TTACTCGCAAAATGTACTTCCAGTACAATGGAACCAAGCCATGTACTTTAGTGCATGGTAGGCGACAGCCTTTGACATAAATTTTAGATGAAGTAATTTATAATAATTATGGTGAAGCTTATGAAACAGTTTATTGCTAGAAAAAGAATAAAAGTGCCAAGATATAAGATTTATTATTTTTTACTAGTGGGTTTTGTATTTTTTATTGTCGGATTAAATATTTTTGTTAGTGGTGTTTTAAAATCTAATATAGGGAATACTTTTTTACAGTTAGTGGTTGGCAATTCTTTTGGGGTTTTTAATACTTGGGATAAGGCTAATTATATATATCAAAATACCTTTGGTTTTACTAAACAAGAAGAAAAAATAGTAAGTAATAGTTTTGATTCTATCGAAAATATTGTTGTAGAAGAAAAGAAGGATATTGTTTATATTTACAATACTTTTCAAACGGATAAATATAAAAGTAATTATTTTCATAGTTATAGTATTAGTAGTTATGTTACGCAAGCTAGTTTTATGTTAAAAGAATATTTAGCTAGTTATAATATTGGAAGTGTGGTAGAAGAAGAAAGGGTGGCAAAAGTATTAAAAGAAAAAAATATAGTATATTCCAATACATATGCTGCATCAAGAATATTAATGGAAGAAGCATGTAAGAATTATCCTGATTTAGAAATATTTTTAGATTTACAAATATCTGATTATGCAAGGGAAGAAACAACAGCCCAAGTAGATGGAAAGAATTATGCAAAAATTCTTTTTGTGGTAGGAACAGATAATGGGACATATTTAGAAAATCAAGAATTTGCTACCGAATTAAATCAGATTTTAGAAAGTATTAATCCATCATTATCACGAGGAATATTTTTAAGGGGAGGAGTAGGATATCAAGGTGTTTATAATCAAGATTTTTCTAGTAAAGGGTTATTAATTCAGGTTGGAGGTATAAATAATACTATTGATGAAGTTAATCGAACGATGAAAATACTAGCTCAAGTTATTGCTATTTATAAGGAGGAAGCATGAAAAAAGAAAGTAAGAAAAGTAAATATTTTTTTCGGACGTTGTTTGGCTTTTTGGTGGTTTTTGTAGCTCTTTTAATAGCGTTTGAATCAGGCTATTATGAATCTAGAATGAGTAATAGAGCAGTTTTAACTAAAGAGGCTATGGATAGGTTTGAAAGTGATGTTGAAGAGGGTAAAGTAGTAGATATTGAAGATTATTTAAAAAGTGATAGAGTAGATTATTCGAATGGAATTACGAAATTGGGAAATAAAATTTCTAATGGCATTAGTAAGATAATGACTAATGGTTTATCAGGATTATTTGAGGCTTTAAAAGGACTTTTTTGGTAAAGTGTGTTATAATAATTTCTAAAGAAGGAATTTATTATGTATTTTAAAGTTGTTAATGGGGCTATAGAAAAAGAGGCTAAAACAATATTAGAAGAAGTTAATATGGAAATAAAAGAAAAAGATCATATTGCTATAGTAGGAAGAAATGGAGCCGGTAAAACGACTCTTTTAAGTGCTTTAATAGATAATAGCCTTTTTAGGGAAGGAGTAGGAGAGGAAAAGTTTCAAATTTCGAAAGTTGGTCGAATGGAAGTAGGTTTTTTGAAACAAAATATTAGTTATACGGAAAATGATACTTTAGAAAGTTATATATTAGATATTTATAAAGATATTTTGGAAATAGAAGAAAAAATAAATGAGCTTGAGAAGAAAATAAGTGGGGGAGATGCTTTAGAGAGTGATATGGTTAAATATAGTGAGCTATATTCTTATTACCAGAATATTGGGGGGTATGATTATAAAAAAGAGTATTTAACAGCTTTAACGAAAAATGGCTTTTTAGAAAAGGATTTATCAAGAAAAATATCTTCCTTTTCCGGTGGGGAACAAATGAAGATTAATTTTGTTCGCTTACTTCTTAGTAAACCAGATTTACTTTTACTAGATGAGCCAACTAATCACTTGGATATAGAAGCTATTTTATGGTTGGAAGATTATTTAAAGAATTATCCGAAAGCTTTTGTTTTAGTTTCTCATGATAGAACGTTTATTAATAGGGTTGCTAATAAGATTTATGAAATAGAATATGGAACGATTGATCTTTATGTAGGAAATTATGATTATTTTTTAGAAGAAAAGTCCCGGAGATATGACGCTTTAGTAAAAAGTTATGAAAGGCAACAAAAAGAGATACAAAGGTTGCAAAGAATTGTTGAAAGGTTTCGGTATAAACCATCTAAAGCTAGTATGGCTATGTCTAAATTACATCAAATAGAACGTATGAATTTGATTGATAAACCAAAAAAGGAAAATACAGCTACTTTTCATGTTAAATTTCAGGACTTTGTAGAAAGTGGAAGAACCGTTATGAATATTAATCATTTAAAATATGGATATCAAAATATTTTAGGTGAAGTAAATCTTACTATTGAAAAAGGAAGAAGAATAGGTATAGTTGGAGCTAATGGAACAGGTAAATCTACTTTTTTGAAAACGATTATGGGAAGTGTTCCCTGTATTTCGGGAAGTGTTGAATTAGGGTATCATACGAGAGTAGCTTATTTTGATCAGCAATTTAAAAGCTTGAATAATAATTTGACTGTTTATGAAGAGTTTTCTTTAAGTTTTCCGGAAATGAACGAACTTGAAAAGCGTTCTTGTTTGGCTAGTTTTTTGTTTTTTGAGGAGGATATTCATAAAAAAATAGAAGTTTTATCAGGGGGAGAAAAGGTAAGGTTACAACTATGTAAGGTTATTTATAGTAAAGCTAACTTTTTGATTTTAGATGAACCTACTAATCATTTAGATATTTATTCTAAAGAAAAGTTAGAAGAAATATTGCGAGCTTATCCGGGAACAATTCTTTTTGTTTCTCATGATCGTTATTTTATTAAAAAACTTGCTGATGCGATTATAGATTTTGATGATCATAATACTTATTATGATTATGGATATGAAGATTATTTAGAAAAGCGAAAGGAAAAAGAATTATCTACACCGGTTTTAGAAAAAGTAACGATGAAGAAAGATAAAAAGAAACATATTAATCATAGTGAAGCTTTGGATAAGAAAATTAGAGAGTTAGAAAAACAGATTGATGAGGCTAAAGCTAAATTGTTTTTAGAAGAAGTTTATAGTGATCCTGGGAAATATAGGGAACTAGAAGAAGAAATAGAAAGATTAGAAGACGAATTAAATGCGTGTTTGATTAAATGGTGTTAATCTGATACTTGATTTATTTAGAAAAATAATTTACAATAATAATAGTCTTGGAGGATGCTAAATGAAGAAATTTTTTAAAGGTTTGTTATTGGGAATGTTTATGTTGTCGTTATCTGGGTGTGGAGAAGAAGCTTTAGTTAACAATGATGTTTATACAACTATTTATCCGACTCTATATTTAACAGAATTTTTATATGGGGAAGATCGAAATGTTTTAAGTATTTATCCTAGTGGGGCTGATGTTAGTAGTTATGAACTTACTGATATGCAGAAAGAAAATTATAGTAAAGCCGGATTATTTGTGTATAATGGACTTACTAATGAGAAAGAATTAGCAAGAGAATTCTTAAATAATAATCCTGAATTATTACTTATTGATGTATCTTATGGACTTAATTATGAATATGCGATTGAAGAATTGTGGTTAAGTCCAAATAATTATTTGATGTTAGCAAAAAATATTAAAAATAATTTGCTTGATTATACAACTAGTACCGTTTTAAAAGAAAATATAGAAGAAAGATATAAAGAAATAGAAGAAGAATTATCTTTTATGGATGCGGAACTTAGGAGTGTAGCCATGGAAGCTAAAAGTGATGGAAATGCTACTTTAGTTGTTTCTAGTAATAAACTTTTGTTTTTAGAAAATTATGGATTTCAAGTTATTGTCTTGGGAGATGAAGAAAATGAAAGTATTAGCGAATTATTTGATGATGGAGACGTAAGTGATATTTATTTGTGTGATATAGATCAAAAAAATGATTTTATTATTTCTTTAGAAAGTGAATATGATGCAAATATTATTAATGTTGATACAATGTATACTTTAACAGATGAAGAAGCGAGCGGAAATAAGACATATCTTACGATCATGAGAGAGTTTATTGATAATATAAGAAATACGACTTTAGGCTAAATTCTTGAGTTTAGTCTTTTTCTATGGTAAAATGTTTTTACTGGAGAGTGATATAAATGTTTGAATATATGGGAGATAGAATTAGTAAAGCTATAAAAAATATTCGGGGTATGGGTACTATTACGGAAGAAAATATTAGTGAGGCAATGAGAGAGATTAGACTCGCTTTATTAGAAGCAGATGTTAATTATCAAGTAGTGAAAGAATTTGTGGCGAATGTTAAAGAAAAAGCTTTAGGTTTAGATGTTGGTAAAAGTCTAAAACCCGATGAATTATTTATTAAGCTTGTTAAAGATGAATTAGTTGAGTTACTTGGGGGAAAATATGAACCTTTATCTATTAATAAGGGAACAACTATTTTGATGCTTTGTGGACTTCAAGGTAGTGGTAAGACAACGACAGCAGGGAAACTGGCTAATTATTTGAGAAAGAAACATAATAAGAAACCTTTATTAGTAGCTTGTGATATATATAGACCGGCAGCGATTGATCAATTAATGGAAATTGGTAAGAGTCTTAATATACCAGTGTTTACGAAAGGGAAAATTAATCCGGTAGAAATTGTTAGAGAAGCTTTAGATTATGCCCGGGAAAATAATTTGGATTATATTATTATTGATACAGCAGGACGTTTACAAATTGATGAAGCTTTAATGAATGAACTTAAAGATATAGCTTCTAACTTTAAAATAGATGAGACAATACTTGTTATTGATGCGATGATGGGACAAGATGCGATTAATGTTATTACAGGATTTAATAATGCTCTTAAACTTACAGGTACTATTTTAACAAAACTAGATGGTAATACTAAAGGTGGTGTTGCCTTATCGGTTCGGCATTTAACAAATATTCCAATTAAATTTGTCGGTGATTCGGAAAAAATGGACGGATTAAGAGAATTTCATCCGGAGCAGATGGCAGAACGAATTCTAGATATGGGAGATATTTTAGGTATTGCGGAAAAAGTAGAAGGTATTATTAGTGAAGATGATGCTAAAAATCAAGTAGCCAAGATGCGTAAAGGTAAGTATGATTTGGAAGATTTTTTAACAAATATTAAACAAATAAAAAAATTAGGACCGTTAGAAAATATTTTGAAAATGCTTCCGGGAGCTAGAAAGATGGGGCTTAATAATATTAATATTGATCCAAAACAAATGGCTCATATAGAAGCGATAATTAGTTCAATGACGAAAGAAGAAAGAAAAAATCCGGATATTTTAAAAGCTAGTAGAAAGCAGCGAATTGCTAAAGGTAGTGGCATGAGTGTTGAAGAAGTGAATAGATTATTAAAACAGTTCGAATCAATGAAAGAGATGATGAAGAAATTTAGTAGTGGTAATATGAAGTTGCCATTTTAGGAAGTGATTTATGAAGAAGTTTGTTTTAACATTATTAGCTATATTTGAATTATTATTTTATACGGTTTTTATGGTTTTACTAGATAATATACCGATAACTTATAAAATATTAGATTTATTGGTTCATTTTATTTCTTTAATAGTTGTAGCATTTGTCTTTTATTTGTTAATACGATTATTATTTAAAAAGATTAAGTATTTAAAGAAAGATATATATTTAGTTGTAGTAATTAATTTGATGGTTAGTCTTATTTTGCCAGTTATTTTAATGATTATTATACCAAGTGATAGTGTTAGTACATTCCTTTTCTTGATACTGGTTAGTGCTTTTTATTATGGTATTTTAATAAATGTTTTTATCTCTTTATTTAATTATTTTCTTACGAAAAAATTGGGATAAAACCTAGGCATGATTTAAAATAATACATAAGATATCACTAGAAAGGGAAAGTGATTATCTTGAAAGTTAATAATAATCGTGATTATGAATCAGTGAAAGCGGAAGGATATTTTGATGCACAATATAAAGTTGGTGATAAATGTGAGTATCCAGAGGCAGAATGTTGTTGTATGAATATGGGTATGCCAAATATGATGGGAGAGACTTTACCAGGAGTAGTATGTCCACCAATATATGAATGCCCTAGAGAAACTGTAGTTAATAGATATATTTGTCATGAAGTTCCTCATATTATACCTTGTAATACAAGAATTATTAATCATCATATTTATCGTCATACTTATATGCCAACTTATTCATGTTGTGAGGAAAATGATGTTCAAAATATTTATGAAAGAAGATGTTGTTAGTCTTCTTTTTTTAGCAATGTTAAAATTATCAATTGATAATTTTTAAAAGATATGTTATTATATTGGTGGTGATGCGAATGACGGTTACACAGATTATAAATTTACTTCATAAATCAATTGCCGATAAATCGTATGACCTTGTTCCAACTGAAAAAAATCGAAGCTCTAGAAGAAAATTTGGATTAACTATTTATGATATAGAAGATTTTCTTATATCGATTTCGGAAGAGGATCTGTATAGTGGTCCAGAAAAAGACAGGGATAGACCTGATGAGGAAGTGTTTATTTTTTTAAAAGAAATATTACCTGGTATTCAATTTTATGTTAAAATAAAAAAGGATAGTAGGGTTGCATATGATAGAATAAAAATTCTTTCTTGTCATGAGGCTCTATATTAGGAGGAATGTACAATGGAAAAGATGGGTAATTTAAGGATTAGAAAAGCAAAAGTAAATGTAAAAGGTACTTTAATAGAATATGATGAATATTATTTAGTTGATGAAATGGGAGAGGAAATTTTTGATAGAAATATTGAAATAGAAAATGATAAGCAATTATATGATATTTATAAAAAACAAAATAATTTACTTACTAATTCTGAAATAAAAAAAATACGTCAAAAATATGGTTTGACACAAAAAGAGTATGCTTTAGTTATAGGAGTAGGTGAAGTAACAGTACATAGATTTGAAAATGGAGCTATTCAAACGGAAGCGATTGATTCTATAATGAAATTATCAAATGATCCAGATAATATGGCTTTTTTACTTTTACAAAACAGAAATAATATAGATGAGTCTTTGTATAGCTTATTATTACAAAGAGTTAGTGAATTGCAAACTTTAAAAAGGCATGCATTAGTTGATATAGATAAATTTGATGGAGATACTTTGGATTTTAAAGAGGAAGATGTTATTGATGTGGCTAAAAATATAATAAAAATATATAATGCTAAAGTAGATAAATTAGCACGTAATTATGATATTGTACCAGAATATATAACTAACTTAAAATTACAGAAATTACTTTACTTTGTTCAAGCTATATGTTTAATGGTATTTGGGAAGAAGGCTTTTTCTGAAAAAATACTCGCGTGGTCATATGGACCTGTTGTGAATGAAGTTTATCAGAAATATAAACAAAATCATGATGGAGAGATAAAAAGTGAAATAAATGTAAAAAAGCTTTCTTCGGGGTTAAATCAAATTATTTTGGAGGTTGTTAATAGTTATGGTTCTATGGAGGCTGGTAGATTGATTGATTTTACTCATGAGGAAGATCCTTGGTTAAAAACAAAGTTAAATGAAGAAATAGATATTGATTTAATAAGAAAGTATTTTAATAAAGTTTATGATAATTAGTAATAATTGAACTAAAATATTTAGGAAAGAAGATGTTGTTAGTCTTCTTTTTTAGTGGATAAATGTATTTAAATATGATATAGTTATGTTAGAGGAGTTGAAGTATATGTTTTGTGTTAATTGTGGGGAAAAATTAGAAGAAGGAGTATTATTTTGTCCTAAATGTGGGAAAAAGATAGATGGTGATAATAAAGAAGTAGTAAATTTAGGGCAAAATAAAAAAGTAGAAGGAAAGGGTTCTTCTATTGCTAGTATGGTTTTAGGAATTATTGGTCTTTTCTTTGCGGTTAGTTTATTTTTTACATCAGGAGTGTTAAGTAAAACTTTTGATATAGTAGGTGATTTAGAGTTTCATGATGATTATTATGATGTTCATTATGATTTTGATGAATATTATGATGATTATCAGGATTTAGCTGATTATACTCTTAAAACTTCCTTTATCATTTCAAGTATTATGTTTGTTTTACCACTTGGAATTACAGGATTATGTTTAGGAGTTAGTAGTAAGAAGAAAATAAGTAATGGCTTTAATAAAGCTGGGGTTATTTTAAATGCTTTAACACTTGGAGTATTTGTTATTAACTTTATTTGGATCATGTTTGTATAAGCACTGTTTAGTGCTTTTTTAAATGAATAAAAAATCCTAAATATTATGATAAATATTTAGGAAAATTGAAAAATATCAGAAGCAAAAAGTTCTCAAATGCCAAAATTTTTCTTGACAATTATTGTTATCTTGCATTATAATTAATTTAAGATTGAAAATTCTTAACTGATTTTTTTATTAATTTCTATTCTACCTAAAAGATAATCGGCAGAAATGTTATATTTTTTACAAATTTTATAAAGAACAGGAATTGATATTAGATATCTTCCTATTTCATAGCCTGCAATAGTACCATAAGAGCAACCTGCTATTTTACCTAATTCTTCTTGGGTAATTTTATGGTCTTTTCGAAGTTCTTTTAATCTTTTTCTGATGATATTTAAATCTAATTTTTCTGTTTTGTGACATTTTCTATATTGTTTTGTATTTTCAAAATTGAAAATATAGTCAAAGGAAACATTAAGATAATTGCATATTGTATTTAAATGTTTGGTAGGTATAGTTTTGTTTTCTTTTTCATAGTCGCAATATAAGGAACGACTAATATTTAGTATTTCAGCTATTTGTTTTTCTTTAATATTATTTCTTTCTCTTATATATTTAATTTTGTTTCCGTAAATCATTGCTACCACCTATGTAATTGTCTCATTATTAATTTTATAAATCATTAAAAGTTCTCAAATGCCAAAATTTTTCTTGACTTTATAATTTGACTAATATTATAATTAATATAGGTTAAGAGTTTTCAATTTTATGAAAGTAGGTAATAAAATTGAAGATAAATAAAGAAATAGAATTTGAAACATTACATTCTAATAAACATAGGATATATCTTTTATGTGGTATTGTCTGTGTAGTAGTACTTATGGTTACTTTAATTATTACAACATCAAAAGCTAAATATAAAACTACACAATCATTACCTCTTATTAATGGAACAATTAATTATGAATTAAGTGATCTTAATTTAATTGGAGCTTATATTCAAGAAGGAGAAGAATATAAACAAGTTAATGAAATACCAACCAGTGGATATGAATTTAATAGTGAGAAAAGTTATTGTACTGTAAGTGGAGAGAATATAAATGCTACAATAAATTTTGATATAGAAACACAAACATTAAGTGTAGTACCACTAACCAAAAAAGGTACAAAGTGTTACTTATATTTTGATGAAAAATCATCTGGAAATGAATATATATTAGCAAGTCCCAATGCTCCAACCGGGACTACAACGGATTGGACAGGACAAACAACCTATTATTACACAGGGAATCCAAATAACTGGGTACAGTTTGCGGGATTCTGGTGGAGAATAATAAGAATTAATGGTGATGGAAGTATAAGGATGATCTATCAAGGAACAAGTGCGAATGAAACAGGTACAGGAACCCAAATCCAAACAAGCGCATTTAATAGTTCGTATAACCATAATAGATATGTAGGATATATGTATGGAAGTAGCAATTCAGACTATAATTCTACTCATACTAATACTAATCCCAGTACAATAAAAGGAATATTGGATACATGGTATAGCAAAAACCTAGCAAGTAATTCTGATAAAATAGACGGAAATGCTGGCTTCTGTGGAGATAGAAGAATAAGTAGTGGAACAGGCGGAGGAACAAGCGAAACAGATTATCAACCATCTACAAGAATCAGTAATAGTAGTCCAAGTTTAAGTTGTAATAAGAACGACATATATACAATAGATGAGTTTGAACATGGGAATGGTGCTTTAACTTATCCAATCGGATTAATAAGTGCAGATGAAGCCATGTTTGCAGGAATACCAAAGTGGAATAGTAGTAATAGCAATAATTACTTATATACAGGAGAGTCTTATTGGACTATGTCTCCGTGTTGGTATTACGACGGCTATGCTTACGTGTTCCATGTGTATGACGATGGCAACCTCGACTACAACATCGTGAATTGGACCGGGCCTGGTGTGCGCCCAGTAATAAATTTACGTTCTGATGTTCCAATAGCCGGTTCAGGAACGACATCTGACCCATTTAAAGTTGTTGGAGCTAGTTAATTTTAATTGAACATATCTTGAATTTTGGAATATGGTATGATATATTATTATTGATTAGGAGTTGAAGTTATATGTATTGTTCTCATTGTGGAGAGAAAGTAGCAGAAGGAGCATCTTTTTGTGCTAAATGTGGAAATGCTGTAAAGAAGGAAGAAACCAATAGTGTTGTTGCAAGTGCTAATAATGTTGTTATGAAGCCTGCAGGAAGCGGGGCAGCTACAGCTAGTATGGTACTAGGGATACTGGCTATTGTTGCAGGTGTAATTACACTTTTTGTAGCAGTTGGTTTTTCAGCTTATAATACTTATAGTGATTTTTATAGTTATGTATCAAGTAGTTATGAGTCGGAATTGATGTTTACAGCAATAGGAGTTATATTTGTACCAGCAGTACTTGCTATTATAGCTTTTGGTTTAGCGCTTGGTAGTCGTGGTAAAATTAAGAATGGTGCTAATACAGCGGGATTAATCTTAAGTATTATTACTTTTGTTATTTGTATTTTAGATTATGTTATGATTACAGGGTAATTTGAAGCAAAGAATGGTCTTTGCTTTTTTCTTTGTCATATATTTTAGTGGTGGAATATATGAATTTAAAGTTAATTATAAAAGGGTTTATAGTAGGAGTGGGTAAAATTATTCCAGGAGTAAGTGGAGCTATGCTTGCTATGTTTATGGGAATATATGAAGATTTGATGGAAGCCGTTACCCATTTTTTTGATGATAAAAAGAAGCATTTATTATTATTATTTAATTTTGGAATAGGGGTATTTTTAGCGATTGTTTTATTTAGTAAGATTATTTTGTTTTTGCTTAATAATTATTATTATATTACTATTTATTTATTTTTAGGTCTTATTACGGGTACTGTTTTTAAATTTAGGAAGAATATTCGTTTTAATTTTAAAAATACTATTTTGTTTTTCGTGGCTTTATTAGTGATATTTTTCATTTCCTTAGGTCAAAATAATGATTTGTATGTATATCAAAATAATATATTTCACATGTTTTATGTGGTGTTATTGGGAGGAATAGATGCTTTTACATCGATTGTACCTGGTATTAGTGGAACAGCTATTTTTATGATGCTTGGATCTTATTCGTTTATCTTAAGTATTTTAGGAAATCCTTTTTCTTTCCTTTTTATTCTTTATATAATAGGAATGGTTATAGGAGTAATACTTACTAGTTTTCTGATGTATTATCTTTTGAAGAGGAGAAAAGAAGAAGTTAATATGGTTATTTTTGCTTTTGCTATAGCTTCTATTTTTTTACTTTTCTTAAATGTTTTTACTGCTATTAGCTTGCCTTTGATTATAGTATTTATTTTAGGAATGTTTCTCGGGTATTTGTTTGATAATTAAGTTTTTATTTTCTTGACAATTATTTATACTTTGTATATACTGTTATTAAGGATGATGAATTTTATGGAAGCAAAAATTCAAAAATGGGGTAATTCTTTAGGAATCCGTATTTCGCATAATATCGTTAAAGAACTTCATTTAGAGGCAAATGATATTGTTGATATTAAACAAAAAGGAAATCAAATTATTGTTACTAAATTAAGTCCGAAAGTTTCTTTGCAAGAGAGAATTGATGCTTATCATGGTGAAAATTTAGGCAAAGATTTTGTTTGGGATGAAAGTTGTGGTAAAGAGCTATGGTAAAAAAAAGTGAATATATTCCAATGAAGCGAGATATTGTTTTAGTTGATTTAAATCCTACTTGTGGACATGAACAAAAAGGTTTTAGACCGGCAGTTATTATTAGTAATAATCCCTTTAATCAATTTACAAAGATGGCTATTGTTTGTCCCATTACATCCAATACTAAAGATTTTCCAACGCATTATCGTCTTCAGGATACAAAGAAAATTAATGGTTCTGTTTTATGTGAACATATTTGTAGTATTGATTATGAGATTAGAAATTTAAAATATGTAGAGAAGATGAGTGAAAGATATTTTACTAATGTAGTTGATTTAATGAATTCTTGTATAGAAGATTAACATATTTTGGAAATTAGCTATTTTGTGCTTGAAATTTAGGCTAATATGTGGTAGATTATAGGTGAACACGAAATAGTGTTTTTTTAATACTTTAAATTAGAGGGGATAAAAAATGGCAAAAAGTAAAGAAAAAGATGTAAAAAAAGAAACAAAAAAAGTTGATCATAAGAAAAAAAGCAAAGAAAAAGCAAAAAAAGAGAACTTCTTTTCAGGAGTTAAGGCAGAACTTGCAAAAGTAAAATGGCCTACTAAACAAGAAGTGCTTAAATATACAATTGCTACTTTAGTATTTATTATTGTTTTAGTTGTATTCTTTGTACTATTAAGTTTAGTTATGTCAGCAGTAAAAGGGGGTTTTAACTAATGGAAAAAGAATGGTATGTTGTTAATACCTATTCAGGTCATGAATCGAAAGTTAAAGAAAAATTAGAAGCTAGAACAGAATCTATGGGAATGCAAGATTATATTTTTAGAGTAATTGTTCCGGAAACAACGGAAGTTGAAGTAAAAGATGGACAAAAAAAAGAGAAAAAGAAGAAAATGTTTCCAGGATATGTACTAGTTGAAATGATTATGAGTGATGAAGCTTGGTATATCGTTCGTAATACACCTGGAGTTACAGGATTTATTGGCTCTAGTGGTAAGGGAGCTAAACCAACACCATTATTACCAGGAGAAATTGATAAAATTCTAGCTGGTATGGGTATGAGTCGGGTTAATATTGAATCAGAAATGGCTGTTGGTGATAAAGTAAGTATTATTGATGGTCCATTTAAAGGCATGATGGGTAAAGTTGATAGTATTGATCTTGAAAATAATCGTCTAAATGTTTTAATTGATTTATTTGGTCAAGAAACACCAGTAGAAGTAGAGGTTTATCAAGTAAGTAAGGCCTAATTATGAAAATTCGAGTGAGTATTTTATTAATTGTCGGGTTGATCTTGTGTGGTTGTAGTGATAAGGAAATATATTCCAGAGATTATTTGTTAGAAAATGGTTATACCCAGTTTTGTGGGGAATATGGTGTAACTTATCATATAAAGGAAAATAGATATAATATTGTTTATCGTTCAATTGGAAATAATGAGTTTCAAGAATATTTTGAAACTGGTGTGTCATCTGATTTTTATAATTTAGATATTTATGATGGTTATTTATATTTTATTAATAAGTATAATACTTCTCATTTAATCTACGCTTATGAATTAGATGGTGAACATGATAGTATTAAATGGGAACCTGATAGGTATGTAGATTCTATTCGAGATTATTTTGGAAAAGATAGGGAATATTTGTATTTTTCTTATTATGATAGAGATAAAAATTTAGTTTATGGGAAACTTGGTTTGGATTTACAAGATTTCTCACAAATAGAAGAAGAAGATATTCCTAAAAATTTAACTAGTTGTTAAATAATTTGGAGCAGGAAAATAATTCTTGCTCTTTTTAAATGCTTTGTGATAAACTCATATTAGGAAGTGGTTATATGATTTATCCAGAATTTATTCGAGAAAGAGATATAATTGGAATTAGTGCTCCCTCTGCAGGTTTAACTAAACCATTAAGAATAAATACTTTAAATAATGCTGTAAAAAAGTTTGAAGAAAAAGGTTATAAAATACTTTTAACACCGAATGTCAGAAAAAACGAAGATGGTGTTAGTAGTTCTGCTACTATTCGTTCATTAGAATTAGCTAGTTTGTATCAGAATAAAGATGTGAAAGCAATTATTTGTGCTACAGGAGGAGAGTTTTTGGTAGAAATGTTATCTTGTTTTGATTTTTCGGTAGTTCAAAAAAATATTAAATGGTTACAAGGTTATTCGGATCCTACTGGTCTTCTTTTTACGATTACTACAAACTTGGATATAGCAACAATTTATGGGTCTAATTTTGCTGGATTTGGTATGGATACTTGGCATGAGTCTTTAGAAAATAATTTATATGTATTAGAAGGTAAATTAATGATGCAAAAAAGTTTTGCAAGGTATGAAAGTATGAGAGTAGATATGATTACAGGAAGGGAAGGGTATTATTTAGATACACCTGTTTATTGGAAAATCCTAAATCAGGAGAAAGAAGTTTCTTTTAAAGGACGGATAATTGGAGGTTGTATTGATATAATTACAGAACTTTTTGGAACACGTTTTGATAAAACAAAAGAATTTATAGAAAAATATAAGGGAGATGGTATTATTTGGTATTTTGATAATTGTGAATTATCGATGGAAGATATGGTAAGAACATTATGGAAATTTAAAGATAACGGATGGTTTCAATATACTACTGGCATTATATTTGGGCGAAGTGCTACTAGTTATAGTAATATGGGTATAACATTAGAAGATGCTTTAAATAGAGTTTTGGGTGATTTAGATTTACCAATAATATTAGATACTGATATAGGACATGTTCCACCTAGAATGACCATTATTAATGGAGCGTATACTATGGTTTATTGTAAAGATGGAAAGGGTACGTTAGAGTTTCAATTAAAGTAGAATTATTATTCTATTTTTCTTTTGCATATTAACTAAATATATGTTATCATTTAGAAGTAGGAGGCTTATATGGAATATCTTATTACTTTTATTGAAGGGTTAGCATCTTTTGTTTCTCCTTGTGTATTACCAGTAATTCCGATATATATTTCTTATTTTGCTAAGGATGGTAAGAGTAGTAAAAATACCATTTTAAATGCTTTCGGTTTTGTTAGTGGTTTTAGTATTATTTTTATATTATTGGGTGTTTTTGCTGGAACTTTTGGGAAGTTTATTCATGAGTATGTAGATTATTTTAATATATTCTTTGGCTTATTTTTAATTATTATTGGTCTTAATTATATGGGTGTTATTTTTATTAAATTGTTTAATAAAACGAAAGGAATGAAGCAAAAAGAAAAAAAGCTTACTTTTATTACATCAGTATTATTTGGAGCAATATTTTCGCTTACTTGGACACCATGTGTAGGAGCCTTTTTATCATCAGCTTTAATTTTAGCTAGTACAACTGGAAGTATTTTAAAAGGAGCTGTTTTACTTTTACTTTATTCTTTAGGACTTGCTATCCCTTTTGTTGTAACGGCTATATTTTTAGATAAGATGAAGAAAACTTTTCTTTTTATTAAGAAACACTATAATATTATTAATAAAATCTCGGGAAGTATTTTGTTACTTTTTGGTTTATATAAATTAGTTATGGGAATTATGGAATTAATTGGTTAGGAGTGAGGATTTATGAATAAGAAAGTTAAGTTAATTATAGAAATAGGTATTTTTATTATTGTTATAGGTGGTATTGCTAGTATTTATTATTTTAGTACTAATGGTACTAAAAAGGAAGAAGTACTAGAAGAATCAGTTAGTGTAGGGGTAGTAAAAGTTACGGATGATAATTTTAAGGAGGAAGTAATAGAGGCAGATAAACCCGTTATTTTAGAATTTTCTTCTAATTCTTGTCCACCTTGTGTAGCTATGCTTACTACTTTAATTGATATAGCTAAAAATAATAAAGATGTAAAAGTGGCGACTCTTAATACTGATTCAAAAGATTGTGAAGATATATTAGAAGAATATCCAGCAGATGCTACACCAACTATTATGATTTTTAAAAATGGAAAAGTAATATCTACTTTAGTAGGGGCAGTAGATGAAGATGCTATTATGGCGGAATTGGAATAGAGGGTATTATGAAGAAAAAGTATATGTTATTACTATTTTGCATAGTATTATTAACGGGTTGTGGTAATAGGGAGTCTTTAGTTTGTACATCAACTACGGAAAGTGATGAGGCTACTTCTTATGCTACTTTAGATATAGATATTAAAGATAATAAAATATATGATATAGAATTTACAGTAGATATGGAGTTTCCAGAAGAATACACTAGTCAATTACGTGCTATAGCTAGTAATATTCAAGCAAGTAAACCTTATATGGAAGTTTATATAGTAGATAATAAAATTAGAATGATTACAACAGGGGATAGAGATGATAGTTTCTTGGGTATTAAAATAGACCAAGAAATAACTTATGGAGAATTAAAAGAAGTATTGGAATTGCAAGGGTATACTTGCAAATAAAAATTGTCCTCTTTATTTTGGCTTTATAGTTCATGAGAAAACCACGTCTTTTAGGCGTGGTTATTTAACAGCTTCTTTTCAATATATGTAATGATTTTATATAAAACAAAAGAAATAATAATTAGTATGACAATACCAGCCATAACCATATTAAGATTAAATACTTGAGTTCCATAAATTATTAAATAACCAAGTCCGCTTTTACTTACTAAAAATTCTCCCATAATAACACCAATTAGTGTCATTGATATATTTAATTTTAGACTTGAGATAATTGTTTTATAAGAAGCAGGTATGGTTAGCTTTAATAAAATATCTAATCTATTGGCATTAAAAGTTTTAAATAATTTAATTAAATCTTTATCAATATTATTAAAACCATTATAAATAGTCATAATACCAACAATTAAATTAATAAGTAGAGCCATAACAATAATAGATTTGGTATTAGCACCGGCGATAATAATAATTAAGGGACCTAAAGCTACTTTGGGTAGGCTATTTAACATGGTTAGATAAGGATCTATTATTTTATTTAGTATTTTAAATTCATAGAGAATGATAGCAATCACAAAACTTAAAGTAATGCCTAAAATAAAAGCTATTAATGTTTCATAAAGGGTTGTTAAGATATGGCCTATTAAATTATAAGAGATGAATAAATTTTTGATGGTTGCTAAAACACTGGTGGGGGAAGAAAAGATAAAAGGATTAATTATTTTATATTGGCTTAATAGTTCCCATAAGATGAGAAAGACTATTAATATTAAGATTTGAAAAGATAAAACGATAAATTTTTCACGTTTTATTTTTTTTAAATAGGCAATATGTTCTTTACTCATGATAAGCTAAATCCTTCCAAATACAATCATAATAATAAGCAAAATATTTATCTTTTCTATTTTCAATAGGAGTTTTATCTTTTTCTCTTTTAATCTTATAAATATTTTTAATTGTGCATGGTCTTTCACTTAAAACAATTATTCGGTCAGAAATACTTATGGCTTCGGAAATATCATGGGTTACCATTAATGCTGTTTTGCCTTCCTCTTTAATAATTTTATAAACATCATCACTTACTTTTAGTCTTGATTGATAATCCAGTTTGCTAAATGGTTCATCTAATATTAAGATATCTGGCTTTAGAGCTAGAGTACGAATTAAGGCTACCCTCTGTCGCATTCCTCCGGATAATTCACTAGGGTACTTATTCATAAATTCAGCTAAACCATATTTTTTAAATAAACTTTTTACATACTCTATATTTTCTTTCGTTTTAATTTTTTTAATATCTAAACCTAATAGAGCATTATCTAGGACAGTTAACCATTCTAACATGGAATCACTTTGAAGCATATATCCAAGTTTTAAGTTTTCTTTTAAATTAATACTTCCTTTGGTTAGAGTATCCATATTGGTTAAGATATTTAAAAGGGTTGATTTCCCACAACCAGAGGGTCCAACAATTGATACAAATTCTTTTTCTTCGATATCAAAAGATATATCCTTTATAGCTTCTGTTTCCATTTTTCCTTTATAATAAACTTTAGATAAGTTTTTAATACTTAAAAGTTTATTCATATAAATTATGAATTAAATTGCTATAAGGGACATAATCTTCTAATAAATTATTATCAATTAATATATCTTGTAAATTATTAAAACTTTCTTCACTAATATATGGATTATTTAACCATGAGTCATATTCTTTATAATTATCGATAATAGTTATAATATCATTTAGGGCACTATCTGGAAACTGGGGTAAGATAACTTTAGCTGTAGTTTCACTATCATTATTTAAGACAAATTCTAATCCTTTAGCAATAGCCCGAGTAAATCCACGTAATAACTCTTCATTTTCTTCTAGGTAACTTTTTCGAGCATAAAAAGCGGTATATGGTACTTCACCGGAAAGACGGCCAATTGAATCCACAATACAAGCATCCGATACATTTACAACGGTTGTGGCAGTAGGTTCAAATAAATTGACATAATCACCAATACCTCCAATAAATGAACCTGATAGACTTGCAAAATCAATGGAATAGTTAACATTTATTTTACTTACATCCATACCTGCATTTTTCATCGCATTTAAGAAGTTTACAGCTGGCATTCCTCCGGCTCTTCCTACTAAAATTTCTTTGCCATATAAATCATTTAGTTCAAATTCACTAGAACAATCTCTAGCTAAAATAAACTGTCCATCTCTTTTGGTAAGTCCAGCAAAAGTTACTAGATAATCACTTTCTTTACCTGCATAAACGTAAATAGATGATTCGGTACCCGCAAAACCAACGTCGACTGTATCTGATAAGACAGCGGCACTTACTTTATCAGCACCACTTGTAAGTATTAAATCTATTTCTATTCCTTCTTCCTCAAAATAACCATTTTCAATTGCTACATACATAGGAGCATAAAAAACACTATGAGTTACTTCGGCTAGTCTAATAGTTGTTAAATCATTATTTTCTTCTTCTTTATTGGTTATTTTAATACTGGTAATTATAATTACTGTTATTAAAATTAAAGCAATTAAAATGGTAATTATTTTCTTTTTCATGAATATTTTCCTCCTTTATATATTCCAATGTATTATATT
>CALVQM010000012.1 GCA_944358125.1 uncultured Bacilli bacterium | reverse complement strand
ATTTTTATAAATAATTTTTACTGGAATAGTAAGTCCATCTAAAGTAATAGTTACCTCTTCCATTAGCCAAATAACACTCTTTCACTTTTATATTGTTTGATAATTATTTTTAAGATAACGATAATGATAATAACCGTAGATATAAGCATTAATAAAATATGGATAAAATTGATATTTCCACTCGTTATATCCGTAAATATTAAAGTATAATTTAAAAAAGGAATACAAGCATATACATTTGTGGTGGTAATACCAATCATAAAAGCAATCATACCTGGAAAAAAGGATATAAAGGTTAGAGGGGTCAGGGCACTTTGCGCTTCTTTGAAAGTTTTTGATTTACTAGCTATAGCTATACATAGACCACTTATTAAGAAGGAATAAGCTAAAATAACAATAAGGGCAAAAATTAGACTAGATGATGAGAGCATTAAATCTATTTTTTTTTTTTTTTTAAACATGTTATTTGCTATTTTTAAAGATAATATAGCTAAAACGAGACTTAAAACACCGGTTATAATAGAAGATAAGCTAACACTTAAAAATTTACCAATAATTATATCTTTGCTTTTAATTGGGAAAGTAAGTAAAGTTTCTAGGGTTCCTCTTTCTTTTTCACCAGCTGTAGCATCTGTTGCAGGATAGGTAGCGGATACAGTTATAGCCATGATAATAAAGAAGAAAGCATAATTGGTAACATAACTAGCAAAAAAATTATCTTCGGTAACTATGTTTTCTTCTAAAGTAATAATATTTAAAACTTCACTTGGATCAACATTATGATTGGCTAAATAATCTGTTTGCAAATAATCTTTATAAATTTGAAAATAACTTTCTACTAAAGAGCTAGCATACGTTGTGGTATCACTGTCATCACCATTTATGGTATAAACATTGTTATTCTTGGTAACATATAAAACAATTTCGCCCTTTTCAAACTGTTCTTTTAAATTTTCTTCGGTATCATATACTGGATTAATTTCTAAATCATCTATGATACTTTCCTCAACACTATTTAATTCATAATTAAAACCAATACGATTATAATCTGTTATAGGCATATTCATTTGACTTTCAAATAAAGCTGACATACCTATTACAAGCAAAGGGATAAATATGGGTATTACTAGCATCATGGCTAATGACTTTTTATCCCGAAACATTTCTCTTAATTCTTTTTTTAAAATATTAAATACATTATTCTTCATTTTTATCCCCCTCTATTAATTTAAAGAATGCATCTCTTAGATTGGTTGTTTGGGTATCTTTCTTTATTTTAGCAGGTGTTCCTTCGGCTATAATTATTCCTTTATTTATCATAATAACTTTATCACATATGTTTTCTGCTTCTTCCATGTAATGAGTAGAATAAAGAATTGTTTTGCCTTTTTGCTTTTCTCCTTTAATAAAATTTAAGATAATTTGACTAGAAATGATGTCTAGGCCACTGGTTGCTTCATCTAAAATATAGTATTTGGGATTATGAATTAGGCATCTAGCAATATTGACTCTTTGGGTTTGGCCAGTTGATAAAGAGCCAATGCGATTATAAAGAAAAGAATTCATATCTAGAGTTTGAGATATTTTTTCAATTCTTGTTTTAGCATCTTCTTGTTTGACACCATAAATATCGGCACACATATGTAGCAATTCATAACAACTTAAAGTGTTATAAATTTTGGTATTTCCCGATAAATAAGCAATATTTTTCTTGATTTCTGTTTCATTATCTTGATAATTTAAATTATCAAAAGAAACACTACCACTAGTTGGTTCTAAAATACCTGCGATAATTCGTAAAAGAGTAGTTTTTCCAGCCCCATTAGGGCCTAAAATACCAATAATTTCACCATCATGAGCTTCTATGCTAATACCATTATTGGCATAAAATTCAATTTGTTCTTTCTTTTTAGTTATTTTCGTAAATTTCTTTTTAATATTTTCTGCTTTTAACATTTCTGCACCTCAATTTCCATTATACAGGATTAAACTAATAAATACCATCATTTTTCTGTAATTTCTAACTCTTTTTTTATCCAAGCCATAATAATACTTACGATATAATCTAGTTCTTCTTTAGTTAACTTTCTTCCTTTCGGAATATGGTACCATTTATATAAGCAATTCCTACAACAAGTAGCGGTTGCATGCTGCCCAATAAATACGGGGTGTCCTTTCATTGGCGTTTGTCTTCCATCATTTGGAATATAAGCTGGGGCTAGTCTTTTTTTTAATAAATCATAAGCGTGAGACTCTATTACGTCAATCCCTTTTTGCTGTATATATTCTTTATCTTTTGTTTTTAAATGAAAACTACTTCTAAATTTTGATTTAGATAAAGAATATAACATTTCTTTAATATTTTTCATATTTTAAAAGATTATCATTGCGATAATCTTGCTCCTTTCTACTGCATACATAAATCCATGTCTACATCTAAATTATTTAAAAAATTCATTAATGATTTATTATTTTTATCAGTTAAATAAGTAGTATATGTTCCAGTGGTAATTGTATAGTATTCATCACTTGCTACTTTTAAATCTTTAAATATCGATAAAATATCATAATCATAAGTACCTTCATAAGCATCTGTATATACAGGAATATTATATCCTTCTAGTTCACTATCAGAAGCCATTTTATCAGCGTAAATATATTTACCATCTTTATAAACTTCTAAAACAACTGGTACACATTCATTATCCGTTTGAACTTTGGATAGTGTAAAAATAAGACCACTTTCACTGGTAAATTCATCTAAAGAAATATCTTCTTTAAATAAAGGTTCTTCTCTTTTAGCTAAATCTTTTTCTTTAGCTAAAGAGGAAGCATAAATAATACCCGCGATAAGCATAATAGCTACTAAAACTAATAAAACAATAAATATTATTTTTTTCTTCATCTATTTAACTCCTAACTTAATCAAATTATAACACATCACTTTTTAGTCGTCAAATAAGTATTAGCTAAAAGATCTAGTTATAACGCCAATTAATGTAATAATTAATAATAAGACTAATAATATAGTAATCTTTTTTATGTTTTTCTTCTTCCTAACTAATAATAGATGCAAGCCGGTGGTTAAGATGCCAAAAATAACAGCGATAATGGTTTTAAATATCCATGTGGAAGTAATATTGGCTAGGAAAAAATCTAGGGGTGCAGCAATTAAAGCTATTTGAAGGCTGGGGATATAAAAACTCATGATTAAATAGGTTTCGATAAATCCTATGCAAAAATAAATTATACTTACTACTTTACTCATTGTTAACTCTTCTTTTTTTTTTTTTTACAATTAAGATGGTACTCACTACTAATAGTATTACTCCCCCACTAATTAGACCAATAATACCATATTTAGGAATATTTGGGGTTTTTTGTTCTTTAGTATCTTCTTTTATGATAGGTTCTTTTCTTGTAACTGTAATATGATATTCTTTTGTTGTTTTATCTTCAGCAGTAACGGTAATAGTATACTCATTCGTACCTACTTTTAGAGCTTTAGCTCCAGTACCAGTTACTATTGCATTAGAGCTTTCTGGGGTAGCTTTAATATGAATTATTTGGGTTTCATAAGGGGCTTCTAATTCATAATCTTTAATAGACGCATCAAAAACAAAAGCATCTATATCAATATTTAATTCTTTTAAATTATTATTTGGATCTAATTTTTCTTCTTGGGTTAAATTATCTTTATGGGTTTCATTAGAATTAGTTGGGTTATTATAAGTATTATTAGTACTACTTGGGGCTTCATCTAAATAAATAAAGCCGATTAAATTGTCTGCCGTTGTATATTTTTTAGAACCATTTACAATACCTTCATTTTCATCTGTTACAATACCCGCTTCGTTTATTGTCATAATATCACCGTCTACTGATACGACAAAACCAACATGACCATAACCATCACTAGATGACCAAACAGCAATAGAGTTAGCTTTAGCTTCACTTCCTACTTTATAACCAGAGTTTATAGCACTATTATACCATGTTTGGGCATTTCCCCATCCAGGTAAAGCTACTCCGGTATGTTTATAAGCCTCTTCCCACGCATACCAGGTACATCTAACAGTTGTAATGCCATATAAAGATTGATATTTGCCATAAGGATTAGATGCCGCATAAACATTTAGACTAAAAGAAAGAAATAAGACAAAGAAAAGTAGTTTTTTCATCTTACCACCTACCACAGTCTAAATGATATTTGCTACATAATTCTTCATTTAAAATTTTGTTTTCATAGCCATCAAAACCACCACATGGACCATTAAATTTGGTTGAACTTGCTAGTATTCCTTGGATTTCTTTGTTTGCTTTCTCACCATTAGAAGAAACATTTAGACCATTAAAAGAAATATAATTATAAGAAAAAGTAAAACGGTGATTACTTTCTGTATAGCTTACATTAGCAATTCCTTTATAGTTTCCATTTTTATATTTATTTAAAATATTTTTAAAGTTATTTTCGGCAGAGGTATTTATTTTTAATGCCCCTGATGCTAAATATTCATTTATTTCTTCCGTGCTTACTTCATAACTTTGTCTATCTTGCTTCGTATGCCAAAAATCAACTTCGCTGGGATTATTGTTTATTTTGGATATTTCAGCTGTTGGAAAAACTTCTTGTAAATTAGTAACAAACATGTAATAAAAGCAATTGATTGTACCACTACTTATGTGATATTCTGTAACGCTTATATTATTATTTAAATTAATTTTATTTGTAGCAGGAGTATTGTTATTTGTTGAATTCTTATTGGGAGAATTATGGCTATTAGTGTTAGTTGAAGGTGTTTCTTTTTCTTCTTTATTTTCTTCCCATTTAGCTTTTAGAGTTATTTCTTCGGTTATAGGTTTAGAAAAGGAAAATTCTTCTTCTTCTATATACCACCCTTTAAAAGTATAACCATCTTTTGTGGGAATATCTGGCTCTTTAATAGTCTCTCCTATTTTTATAACTACACTATCAATGTTAGATCCGCCATCGGTATCAAAGGATACAGTTATATACTCTTCACTTAAAGTTTCCTCTTGTTTTTTATCATTATGAGATTGTTCTTTATCGTGAAAGAATAAAAACAAGATTAGTGCCACGATTAATATTATAATTATTCCTAATATAAGCCAAAACTTTTTACTTTTTAACACGCTTTTTATTTTTGACATCAAAATCACTCCTACTCATTATATTCATTATAGCATAGAAAAAGTAGATTGCCTAGAATCTACTTACCTTTGGGAACAATAAATTCAATACCCCCCATATATGGTTGTAATGCTTTTGGTATTTTAATACTTCCATCACTTTGATAATTGTTTTCTAGGAAAGCAATTAAACCACGAGGAGATGCTAAAACCGTATTATTTAGGGTTGCTACATATTCATTTCCTTTATCAGTTTTCATACGAATGCCTAAACGTCTAGCTTGAGCATCACCTAAAGTAGAACATGAACCAACTTCAAAATATTTTTGTTGTCTTGGACTCCAAGCTTCTACATCACAAGATTTTACTTTTAAATCAGCTAAATCACCACTGCAACATTCTAGTGTTCTAACCGGTATATCTAAACTTCTAAAAAATTCTACGGTATACCCCCACATTTTATTGTACCACTCCATGGCATCTTTAGGTTTACATAAAACAACCATTTCTTCTTTTTCAAATTGATGAACACGGTATAAACCTCGTTCTTCAAGTCCATGAGCTCCTACTTCTTTTCTAAAACATGGAGAATAAGATGTAAGGGTAATTGGAAGATCACTTTCATTTACAATTTCTCCTTTAAATCTACCAATCATCGAATGCTCACTAGTTCCAATTAAGAATAAGTCTTCTCCTTCAATTTTATACATCATCGCGTCCATTTCCGCAAAACTCATAACTCCATTTACGACATCACTTCTAATCATAAAAGGTGGTATACAATATGTAAATCCCTTATCAATCATAAAATCACGAGCATAAGCAAGTAAACTACTGTGAAGTCTAGCTATATCACCCATTAGGAAGTAAAAACCATTACCACTAGTTCTACCAGCTGCCTCTTTATCTAGACCATTTAGGCTTTCGCATATATCGGCATGATAAGGTATTTCATAATCAGGTACAAAAGGTTCACCAAAACGTTCTAATTCTACATTCTTACTATCATCTTCGCCAATTGGTACAGATTCATCAATAATTTGAGGAATTAGCATCATTTTTTCTTTAATTTCTTGTTCTAATCTTTCTTCTTCATTTTCTAAATTAGCTATTTTAAAAGATATAGCACCTATTTCTTCTTTTATCTTTAAGCCTTCTTCTTTTTTTCCTTCTCGCATTAAAGAACCAATTTTATCACTTAATTTATTTTTTTGGCTTCTTAAATCATCAGCTTCTTTTTTAGTATTTCGAAATTTCTTATCTAACTCATAAATTTCATCTACTAATGGTAATTTTTCATCTTGAAATTTCTTTTTAATGTTTTGGCGCACTAAATCTCTTTGTTCACGTATTAACTTAATATCAATCATTTTCTTTCCTCTTTCTTTCTAAACAAAAAAGAATGGCTTTAAAGGAGTCATAAAGACGGTACCATCCTTTTATTTACTTAATTTTGATAACGGTATTACCCGGAGATGATTAGTCTCGCTAGAAAGGAGATTTCATATAACTTCATTACTTATTTCCATCAACCATAAGCTTTCTATCAAATAAAATTATATTACTTGTCTTTCTTTTGCTTTACTTTTATAATATATCATATTTTTATTTATATCGCAACGGATATTATATTTTTTTACGACTTAAAATAAAATTATTAGTCATGTCTGGTTTATAACTTGCTAATTTGATACTACAATTATTACCTAAAAAACGCAAATTAGGAAGATAAATATTTGTTAATAAAACATTATTTTCCAAGCATCTATCTTTAACTTCTTCTACTTCTTCTAGTTCTAAACTTATTAAAGCTATATTTGTTTCTAAAAATTCCCTACCAATTACTTTTACTTTTGGAATATTTATTTTCTGTAAAACTTGATTGCCCGCTAGAAAACCATCACCAATTTCTTGGACTTTAGGTAATCTTAATTTTCTTAAAACTTGATTGTAATACAAAAAGTTATCTTTAATGGATACAACTTCTGGTAAATTTAAAGAACAAAGATTTCTATTTTCTTCTAAACAAGAATTTCCAACTGCTCTTACGTTTGGTAAGTCAAGAATACTTAAAGCTTGAGCTTTATGTAAAAAATAATTATCTAATTTAGTTAAAAAAGCATTACTTAAACCTGTTATTTGATTATTTTTGTTTAGTAAAATTATTATCATACCATCTTTAGTAGTTATTCTAATAGATTTGCTGGTATACATATTTACTAATTCAATTTTTGTAATATCATTTATAGAGTCTTTAAAAGGATCTTCTTCTCTTATGTCGTAAGTACCTAATTTTTTATTTTGTAAATCTAATAAAAAGTAATCAAATAAAACATACTTTTCTTTAGCAAATTTTTTAACTTCATAGTTATCAATTACAATATTATCAGGACAATAATAAATATTATCAATTTCATAATTATACTTATAAAATTTATTATCACTAGCTTGCACATAACCTGGAATAGTAAAGGAACCATTAATATGTTTTTGCTTCATTCCATAATCTTTTTCAAAAGCAGCTGTTAAACCGGGAATGATATTATCTAAATTATTCGAGAAGGTAGAATCGGGGGCAGCAACAACATGATTATATCTATTTTTAATTGATAATGTATGGCTATGAGTTTTGCTAAATTGAATACTTAATATTGAAGTTCCATATAAATCTTGTCTATCAGGGTGAGAAAAATCTTCTCTTTTTATATTATCAATATCTTTTTTAACGGCAAAAAATACATAGCAACTAGTAAGTCTATTGCCTTTAAAAGTACATAGTTCTTCTCCTAAAGCATAATATTTTTTAAAATAGTTTACTTCATCTTCAGTATGACATTCATATAGCAAATAACCTGCTTCTAGAAGAAGTTGTTTAGCACTTTTATTAGTTTGTTCATATTGTAGGTTTTCTTTATTAGTTAAGCTGTAAATAAAATCTTTAAATTCTTCTATTAAATTATTTTTAATAATATCTTCGGCTAAACTATGGTTGGGATAAAACTTTTCTAACAAAATATTTAATAACTCACCCTTATTTTCTAAAATGGTCGGAAATAACTTTCGACATAAGTGCATCATTTCTTCGCCATACTTTTTCTTAATAACTTTTAAATCTTCAATCATTTTTCAACCCTTCTTAATGTTCGTGTAATATATGTTTCATTAAAATTTTTCTTACTTAATTTAGGAACAAACAAATTATAAAAAAACCCTTTTCTATAACTAGATAGATTTGGCATATCAAAACTTTTAAGAGTAGTATTCATATACATAAAGCATTCCCCAACGCTTTTAATGGTCGGAAGTATTATATTTTGGAGACTATTATTATAAAACAAGAAATAATCTCCTATATACTCGGCAAAATCTTGATAATATTTTATGATTTGATTTTCTTTATTTAAAGTAAGCACAATCATTCCATACGGTAAAGTAATAATTACTTCTTTTTCTTCCTTTTTTTTAATTATATCTATTTTATCTATGTTAAATAAAATTAAAGATAAAGCATCATTAATATAACTATCATATAATAAAAGTTTTTTACTTACTAAATCTAAAATAAAATAATCAAAAACTAAATATTTTTCTTTATCATATTGATGAGCAATATAATGATCAACAATGATATTATCCGTACAATAGTAAATATTATTAATCCGGTAATTATATTTGTAAAACTTATAGTTACCACTCATACAATAGCCAGGAATACTAAATGTCGTATGTAAATTTTTTTGGACCATACCATAATCTTTGGCAAAAGCATCAGTTAAACCGGGAATGATATTATCTAAATTATTAGAAAAGGCGGCATCACCATTATAAACGGCATGATTATACCGACTTTTAATCGACAAAAAGTGATTATTATCTTTCGAAAATTGAATACTTATTAAAGATGAACCATATTCATCTTCTCTGATAGGATTTTTAAAATCTTTTCTTTTTAATTTTTGGAAGTCTTCTTTAAAAGCAAAGAAAACATAATGTGTTTTTAGACGTTCTTCTTCAAAAGTGCATAATACTTCTTTAGGATCATAAAATTTTTTGAATTTTAAAATATCTTCTTGACTCTTACATTCAAATAAACTATAACCAGCCTCTTTTAATAATTCTTGAGGAGTTTTATTGGCTTTAGGTATTAAGATATTAGTTTTTTGGGCTTTATTATTAATAAAACTGGCAAAGTCTTTTAACAAATGATTATTAACTATATCAGTATATAAATCATGATTAGGATAAAAAGAAGATAGCATAATATGGGATAAAAGCCCCTTTTCTTCTAAAAGTGAAGGAAACAATTTTCGACATAAACGCATCATATCTTCGCCAAATTTTTTCTTAATTACTTTTAAATCTTCCATTTTTAACCCACCCTAATGAGTTAGTTATAACATATAACGAGAAAAAAGACAAGCTACAAATAGTAGTTTGTCTTCTAAATACGAATTTTAAAAGTTTTAGGGGCAAATTTATATACTAAATACAATGATATGAAACTATATATAATTGCAAATATGATAGTTGCTAGGCCAAAATAGAATGTTGGCAGTCTTAAGTCAATCATCCAATAGCAAATGACATAGGTTAAAATACTAACAATGGTATAAGTTGTATTTTTGGTTTCACTAGCGATATTATAAGGTTGTAGTAAATAATAAATTACTAAATGATGAACCGAAAAGAAAATACTCATAGCAATAATTGAAATAAATAAAATGAAATAATTTAAATTGTTGGTGGTACCTCCCGTAACAAATAAAATGAAAGCTAAACCTACCCCAATAATGGAAGCTGGTAATAAATTAATTAAAATAATACTTTTTAATCTTTCTTTAAACAATTTTAAAATAGAAGTAGGTTTCCTAAAAAAGGCATAAGTAAGCATGGAATGATCACTATTCATAAACATAGCTCTAGTTACAGCTTCTCCTCTATTTATTAAATACATAATGAAGACAAAATATGGTAAATATGTCATTATCATGTCGTTTATTTCTTTTTTTAAATCCGTATTTATTGTTACGATTAAAAGAATTAGTACAATTATAATTGCACTTATAAATGCTACTTTTTTTGCACTTTTAAGTAAAAGCTTACTATGTCTTTTGATAAATAAATCATTAAAGTAAGCAAAGCCCTTTTTCTTGCTTGTTAAACTTTTATCAATACTAATTTGCTTTAAAACATTTTCTTTGGTAATTTCTCTAGCATTGGAAGTAGCATTCATATTGGTATTTGTTAATACTGCCTTATACATTTCACGATACTTATTAAATTTTAATATATATCTTATTGCCCATATGCTTATAAATACCGTAATTATCATAAAAATTACTAATATATAAGATGGTATGACTATATTTATCGCGGGTAATCCATAAGCCAAGCCTAAAAATAATAATATTAAAAGCCAAATATGTTTAACTGGATTGTTTTCATTGATAATCCATTCTTTTTTAGCATATAAGGAAAGATTATGAGCAGTAACCACCATTTTGGCAGAGGCTACAAACAAAGGAACGAAAAGACAAATACCAAGATTTACTTGTGATAATTTACCAAAAATAACTGTAAATGGTAAAAAACCAATAATTACTTTTATAATAGCATAAAAATAATTGCTTAAAGAATAATCTTTAGCATTCATACGCATAATAAACATTGCATAATATTTATCTTTAGTTGGATTAAACATATAAGTATTCATAAACGCTCCAATAATGGTTAGAAATACCAAAATATGGAGGAAAGTACTAGCACTATTTGTTTTATAGGCTGCCATCATACTAAAAATCATTAAAAATATATAAAGGAATTTACCAATAAAAATATTAACTATTTCAAGTAGAACACTTATGATATTTCCTATGATTTTTAAGACTTTACTTTGATATAATTTATCAGGTAAAAGTCTATTTATCCCAGGAATACTTTTTAAAGCATAGATAATCGTATTTACTTTATAAGTATTACGCAGACGAAATGATATCAAGAATGTTTGCAGCATTTTATTCTTCCTCTCTTAACATTAGAATAATTTTCTCTTTTAGCTTTTCCCCTTTTAAATTGTTATCTACTAAACTTAAGGTTCCATTTTTTAAGACAACAATTTCATCACATAAGCTTAAAGCTAAATCCATAATATGAGTAGAAAAAATTAAAATATGGTCCTTTTTAATACTCTTTAACATTTCTTTCATTTCTTCTGCAACAACCACATCTAAACTAGTAAGTGGTTCGTCTAATAAAAGTATTTTGGGATTAGCAATAATATTAATTAACATCTGCATTTTATTTTTCATTCCATGAGAATAATCTTTGAGTAATTTATCACGATCTTCTACCTCTATTTTCATAAAATCAAAATATTCATCTATTGTTTTAGGATTAGCTATTTTCCCTTCATTAATTTCTAAAAAGAATTTTAAAAATTCTCTTCCTGTTAAAAATTCCGGAACAATTGGGGTAGATAAAACATAACCGATATCATCAATCGTAAGCGGCCTAATGTTTTTTTCTTCTACCATATTAAAAGTACCTTCATCCGGTTTGATATCATCATTTAAACAATTAAAAAATGTTGTTTTTCCAGCTCCATTTCTTCCTAGTAAGCCATAAATTTTACCTGCTTCAAAAGTAAAATTAATGTTTTTTAAAACTTCTTTATTTCCAAAATTTTTCTTTAAATTTAAAACTTCTAATTTCATAATAAATCTCCCACATAATAGTATCAAAAACAGAGCGTTTCGGCAAGAAAAAACTATTTCAGATTACTCTAAAATAGCTTTTTCCATTCCTTTTAAAGGAAGATTGGCACATACTTTACGGTTTCCTTGATGACTAACTTCTTCAAAGCAACTAGCATCTTTTAATATTTCTTGATTATAAGGATTACCATCTGTCATTTTATAAAATTCTTTAATATAAGTTAAAGCTTCTTCTTTAGTTTTACCAATTAAATTTTTGATCATAATGGAAGTTGAGGCAATACTTATAGCACATGCTTCTCCTGAAAAAGTAATATCTTCTATAATATCATCTTGCCATTTAATATAAATATCAATATTATCAATACATGATTCGTTACGGGTATTTATTTTTTCATATCCTACATGGCTTTTATTACGATTTTTAGGATTTAAATAATTATCCATAATAAGATTTCTTGAAGTTTCTTTATCCATTTAAATCATCTCTTTTACTATTTTATCATAATTACTTAATAATTCCACTAGATTATCTATTTCTTCATATGTGTTATAAAAATAAAGACTAACTCTAACGGTATTAGTAACCCCTACACTTGATTTTAATATTTTAGCACAATGATTACCCGCTCGAACACAAATATTGTATTTATTTAAATAATAAGCTACATCTTGACTAAAAATACCATTCACATTAAAAGTTATGATACCACTATCACTTTCCATATTAATAATATCTATATGTTTTAAGGGCATTAACTTATCAATTAAATATTTTCTTAAATCTAATTCATATTTATGAATATTATCCATACCAATTTTCTTTAAATATTTTATTGCTTCACCAAAACCAATAACTCCGGCAATATTTCTTGTTCCAGCTTCTAACCTGGCAGGTAATCCTTTTAAATAAATTTCACTTGGATTATCAAAAGACTCATTCATTCCTCCACCTAAAACGGTTGGCTCTAAATGTTCTAATAATTCAAGTTTACCATATAACACGCCAACTCCGGTTGGGCCACACATTTTATGAGCTGAAAAAGCTAAAAAATCTACATCTAAATCCGTTACATCTACCGGCATATGTGGTACCATTTGGGCTCCATCTAAAACAACAAAAATATTATGTTCATGGGCATAGGCACATATTTCTTTAATAGGTCTAATGTCTCCAATTACATTGGTAACGCCAGCAATACTAATTACTTTCGTTTTAGGACTTATGCTCTTTTTTAGATTATCCATAGTTAAATAATAATTACTATCTAAAGGAATATAATTAACTAAAATACCTTTATTTTTAGCTAATTTAAACCATGGTAAAATATTTGAGGCATGTTCACTATTAGTAATTAATACTTCATCGTTTTCTTCTAATAAAGGAGCAAAGAAACCATTTACAATCATATTTAAAGCTTCAGTCGTTCCACTGGTAAAAATTATTTCTTCCAAAGCTTTGGCATGAATAAAGTCTTTTACTAATTCTCTTGTACTTTCATATTCTTGATCTACTTTATAAGATAAATCATAATCCCCCCTATGAGCATTAGCGGGATAAAACGTATAATAATCCACCATTTTATCAATTACACATTTAGGCTTAAGACTGGTGGCTCCATTATCTAAATAGATAATATCTTCTTTAAAAAAAGGAAAATCTTCTCGATTCATTTATTCACCTCCCATAAACTACCTTATTTTATGACTATGTTTCTTATCCGTTTATAATATTCGTCCCTATTCTGTTCTAATAATTGTTCTTTTTTCTGGTAAAGAGCTATGATAGCTTCTTCTAAACCAATATTTTTTGGGGTATGATAATTATGAATAGTAATAGTATCATCTTCTTTTTTCGTACCCGATAAAGTTATTCTTACCCCTTTTATTTCTGTAGTTAACAAGTATTTTTCTATTTGTCCTTGAATTAAAAATAATTCATCTAAAGGTATTTCATTTCCTTTAACTATTTTAAAAATAGCTACTGATGAGGCAATACTTTTTTCATATTCTGTTTGATTTAAATAAAAATAATCTTTGTATATTTTTTTTAAATCAAATATATCTGTGTCTTGATTTATTAGGCGAAAATAACTTGAATCGATAAAATATGATACATCAAAAGGAAGATTAAGTAAGTACTTTTTATCATTTAAAATAACTTCAAGTATTAAAACGTGCATTTGAATAGACTGTTTAATCGTTTTATTGGGATAACGTGTTTCATAGGAAATTAATTTAGCATATAATTTATTTACAATAAAATCTAGTTTGTAGACAAAAGTATTATCTTGCCAATTAATAGTGAGAATATCCCCTTCTAAAGAGAACTTTAGCTTTTTATCTTTATTTTGGGCTAAAAAAGTTATTTTGGTAGTTGTTTTTCTGTTTTCATATTCTAAAAGTTGCAAATAAAAACTTTTGGACTCTAATAAGTCCAAGATAAAATTACTCGCTGTTAAAAGCGAAGATTTATTTAATTTTACGATTAAATCTATTTTCGAATCATAAAAAAATGGTAAAATGTTACTTTTTTCAAATATATAATCTCTTTTCATATTAACCCTTAAAAAAATATGTTACTTTTCTTGTAACATATTTAATAAATCAATTTTAAATTTATCTTTTGAAGCATTCGCTTTAGATATCATTATTCCTTTATATGTTGCAAGTTCACTCATGTGACCCTCTAATAAAATTTGTGTTGGTGTAATTGTTTCAAGCATAATTGTTCCTTCTTTTAAATATACAGTATAATAAAGTTTTACTTCGCCGTGAACAGCTGCAAACATTTTATCACTTGGTAATTTAAGTTCATACTTCTCTGTTTGATCTTTTTTATTTGTACTAACTAATTCGCCAACAAATTCACCATTTCTTAAAGCTGGATAATAATCAAATGTTAATTTTTTAAAAGCTAACATATTATATTTCTTTAAAGCTCGCTCCAACTTTTTAAATTCGTTTTCATTAATGTAATCTAAAACATAACCTTTCATAATTTAACCCCCTATTTCAATTACGTATAAATTATAGCATAATTTTATTTATTTGTCAAATTGACGTAAAAAATAGCTTTTTCTATTGATTTTTGGCAATTTTTAATTTAATTATAGTCATTCCAGGATTCCATATATCAATACGAAAGGAGTCCACATAGCGATTTTTCTTTAATAACTCGTGAACTCTATTACGTAAAATATTGGAACTTCTCCCATGAATAACCCCAATATAAACATTCCCTAATTTGACATTATCCCGAATAAAACTTTCTAAAAAGTAAACCACTGTATCGCAGGTTTCGCCATGGACATTTAAAACGGGAGAATGGCTATTAAACATTTCCATTAGGATTATCAGGGCTAATAGTTGGAATGCTAGCTCCACCTATGGAAAATGTGCTTCCTAAATCTGTTTCTTGATTTGTCGGAATTACAATTTTGCTAGCATCAGGAATATCGGGTAGTTCATCTTCAGCTGATACTACAGGCTTTTTTTCTTCCACTACTGGAGTCTCGGTTATATTAAATTTTTGATTGTAATAATTTATTACTTCTTTTAAGGTAGGAATAGAAGGTCTACCACCCATTTTGCCAACGGATAGGCCAGCAGTAATATTTGAATAAGTAATAGCTTTTTCTAAATCAAAGCCATTAGCTAAACAATAAACTAAAGCACCATGGAAAATATCACCAGCTCCACTAGGATCTACGACGTTTGTTTTAATGCCAGGCATAATTTTAATTTCGCCATTATAACTATACATAGCTCCCATATGTTCCAATGTTATAATAATATTATTGTTAGGATAACGATCTTTTAATTTTTTATATACTTGAACTAATGTTGCAGAATTATTATAATCTATTTTTAAGCCACTTACTGTTTCGGCAAAACCTTTAGAACAAACAATATATTTTACATATTTACATAATTCTAATAAATCTCTATCAACTCTTCCGGCATCTAATACGGTTATGGCTTTAGGAAATTTATTAAAAGCATTAATTGTACCCGCATATTCTTTACCATCAGTAAATATAACATCTGGAGTAAAGGTATAATCAAACTTTTTTATTGAAGGTTGAGTTGCTCCGACAACATCAAACCGAGTTCGAGAACCATTCTTTTTATTTACTAATATAACCGAAACCGGAGTTCCATACTCATAAGAGTTTTCTACCATATCCATTTTGACCATTACTTGTTCTAATTCTTTACGAATTTTAGTGCCATAATCATCGGAACCTACTACTCCAGCAAAATAAGATGTTTCACCCCATTTAGCTAGCATGTAGGCAACATTAGCAGCAGTTCCACCACCGGATTCGATTTTTTCATTTAAAATATATTTAGTCCCTTCTATTGGGTATTCGTCTACTGGACAAGTAATATCAAAGCTAGAACGTCCAATGCTTAGTATCGTCATAGATCCACCTCTTCATATAATAATATAATACCATAATTTCGAATAAAAATAAAGACTATTCTAATATAGCCTTTATTCTTCTTACACCGGCACTACTGGCTTCTTCTTTCGTTATTTTAAAATGGCCTAAAACGCCTGTATGAGCTACATGGGGACCTCCACATATTTCTTTGGATACTTCACCAATTTTATATACATTAACAATATCGGCATATTTTTCTACAAACATAGCTTCGGCTCCACTTTTTATAGCCTCTTCTTTACTCATGGTATCCATTGCAACAGGAAGATCTTCTTTAATCCAATTATTTACTAAATCTTCCACTTGCTTCTTTTCTTCATCTGTTAATTTATGATCACATGAGAAATCAAAACGCATTCGCTCTTCATTAATATTACTTCCCTTTTGATGAACCGATGGGCCAATGACAACTTTTAGGGCCGCATTTAGTAAATGAGTTGCAGTATGGTATTTTGTTTCAATTTCGCTATGACCCATTAAGCCACCTTTAAATTTTCCTTTACTAGCTGTTCTAGATAACTCTTGATGAGCTAAAAATTTTTCTTTAAATCCTTTAGTATCAACTTCTAAATTATGTTCATGAGCCATTTCTTCTGTTAACTCAATTGGAAAACCATAAGTATCATATAATTTAAAAGCATTATCTTTATCAATTATATTACCATTTAAATGACTTAATAACTTATCAAATTCTTTTAAGCCTTTTTCTAAAGTACGATTAAACTTTATACATTCATTTTTTAATACTTCTAATACAACTTCTTTATTATCTTTTATTTCTGAATAATAATTTTCGTATTTTTTGATTACTTCTAAAGCAATAGGTTCCATCCAATTTGTGTTTGTATCGATACCTAACTTTTTAGCATGGCGAATTGCTCTTCTAATTAGTCTTCTTAAAATATAGCCTTGATCAGTATTGCTAGGACGAATACCGGCACGATCCGCACTAATAAAGACGCTAGTACGGATATGATCCGCTATAATACGCATGCTTACTTCATTATCTTGATAAGTTTTTTGACTGACTCTTTCTAAAGCACCAATAATTTCTTTCCAAATAGAAGAAGTATAATTATCATCTACTCCTTCAAGTATGGCTACAACCCGTTCAAGGCCCATACCAGTATCGACATTTTTTTGAGTTAATTCCGTAATATTTCCTTTTTCATCTTTGAAAAATTCCATAAAAACATTATTCCAAATTTCTACCCATCTATCATCATTCGGATCAAAATTTTTAGGTATTTCATCATTACTACGGAAATAAAAAATCTCGGTATCGCCGCCACATGGTCCAGACTCTCCAGCTATCCAGAAGTTATCTTCTTCTCCTAAATAAGCAATTCGTTCTTTAGGAATTCCTAAACTTTGCCAAATACTAGCAGATACTTCATCACGGGGAATATTCTTATTTCCTTTAAAGACTGTAATGGCTAATCTCTCTAGGGGAATATTTAAAATTTTTGTTAAAAATTCAAAACTATAATGGATACTTTCTTTTTTAAAATAATCGCCTAGGCTCCAATTTCCTAACATTTCAAAAAAGGTATGATGGGTCTTATCACCAATACTTTCTAAATCTGTTAGTCGAACACATTTTTGAGCATCACATAATCTTTTGCCTTTAGGGTGAGGTTCTCCTAAAAGATAAGGAATTAATGGTTGCATTCCAGCGGTATTAAATAAAACGGTTGGATCATTTTCTGGTATTAATGGGGCACTAGGTATTTCAATATGCCCATGAGCTACAAAATATTTAATAAATTCATCTTTTAAATTCATTATTTTTCCCCCTCAATAAAGTTAATTACTCGATCATCTAGTCTTTCTATATTATCATTAACGATGGTAAAATCAAAATTGCTATAATTTTCTAGAGCTGTTTCAGTCATATGCATTTGTTCTTCAATAGTTAAAGTGCTTGGAGCAAATTGATTTACGACATACATAGAATAAACATTATCAAATGTTTTTTTAATTTCATCAATTTCAATTGGCAAGCGAACGTCATCTAAAATGACAACATCAAAATAAAGTTCATACACTTTAATATCCTCAATTATTCTATTTACAAAAAATAGGGGCATATCCATATTTTCACGGATTGTAACACCTAAATCTTGTAAGAACTTTCTTGGTTTAGGATTCTCTCCATTCCAATCAATAATCTCTTTAGCATACATCTTTAAATACTTACTAAAACCTGTAACTATTGGCTTTTTACCTAAACCTAAATAGTATTCTTTGATAATTCTAGCTACTTCTCCTTTTCCAGAACCGGATTTACCGGCAACTAAATATATTTTCATAATATCACCACACAATAGATTAATTATATCAGAAATATCGAAAAAAAAGAAGTATATTTTTGAATAAGAAAAGAACCCTTCTGGATCCTTTATTTTAAAGTAGCTAATAGTTCATCTTTTTTCATCGTACTGTAACCTTTAACGCCTTGTTCTTTAGCTACAGTTTTAAGTTCGGCTAAAGTCATTTTACTATAGTCTTTAGCTCTACTTTTTGTCTTCTTTACTTCAACTTTCACTTCTTTTTTTGACTCTTCTTTTTTTACTTTAACAGGTGCTTTACCATTTAGTGCATCTTTAGCAATCTTAACTAATTCAGTAAAAGCAGATGGATTATCAATTGCCATTTCACTTAACATTTTACGATTAATTTCAATACCAGCTTTTGATAGTCCATTCATAAATTTAGAATAACTGATTTCGTTTTCACGACAAGCAGCATTAATTCTGGTAATCCATAGCTTTCTAAAATTACGTTTGTTTTGACGTCTATCTCTGTAAGCATAAACTCCACTATGGAATACTTGTTCTTGAGCTGTTTTATATAATCTATGTTTACTTCCAAAGTATCCTTTAGCTTCTTTTAATACTTTTCTTCTTCTTGTTTTGGAAACACTTCCACCTTTAACTCTTGTCATTTTACCCTCCCTAGATTACTTTCTTTAATCTGCTAGCTTCGCCACTTGCTAGTATGCCTTTATTACGTCTTTGACGTACTTGTTTAGCTGAATCTTTATTTGTTTTATGATTGCCATTTGATTTTTTGTAAGTTAAAGTACCATTTTTCTTTTTCTTTAAAACTTTGCTACTTGCTTTATGAGTTTTTTGTTTTCCATTTGCCATAATAATCCTCCTACTATTTTTTTGGTGCTAATAGCATAAACATTTGTCTACCATCTAATTTAGGTTTAGCTTCAATACTAGAAACTTCACTTAAACTATCAGCAAATCTTAATAACACTTCTTCGCCTAACTCTGGTCTAGCCATTTGTCGACCTTTAAAACGAATGAAAGCTTTAATACGATGTCCTTTTATCAAATATTCTTTGGCATTTCTTACTCTTGTTTCAAAATCGTGAACATCAATGGTTGTAGACAAACGATATTCTTTTAATTCTTTGTTTGTTTCCCTTTGACGTTTTTGTTGTTCTTTTAGTTTCTTTTGACGTTCATAACGGTATTTGTTGTAGTCCATAATTTTTCCTACAGCTAAAGTGCCATTATCATTCATTAAAACTAAATCTAGGCCAGCATATCTTGATAATGTTAGGGCATCTTCTAATTTTTTTAGTCCCATTTGTTCCCCATTAGGACCAATTACCATTAGTTCTTCTACTTTGATTTGCTCATTAATTGGTAACTCTTTATTCACACTTGCTATATTTACGCACCTCCATACAATTAAAAAGGTAGAACAATACTATTCCACCTTAAAAAACACATTAATAATAAACTATTATGGCTTTTTACCTATGAACACTTGTCCATCAGGTGGAATAAAATTCGCTTTCCTTTTTCAATTTCTACATTATTATATCTTTATTATATGTCTTTGTCAAGAAAAAATTAATTTAATGTTAATCCTTTTTTAAAATTATACCTTATCATTAGTTAAAATTATACCTCAATATATTGTATAATATATCTCTG
>CALVQM010000011.1 GCA_944358125.1 uncultured Bacilli bacterium | reverse complement strand
AATAAATGAAGTAGAACTTCATAAAGGAGAGTCAAGAATGGAATATGAAGTATTAAAAAGAAGTCATTTAAAGAGAAATATCATAATAGCAGTGTTAGTGGTATCATTAATTAGTTCCTTAATACTTAATTTTACCCAAGCTAAATATAGAACTACACAAAGTATTCCTTTAATACAAGGAACTATTAATTTTTCACCATCGGATTTAAATTTAATGGCTGTATATTTAAATAAGAATGGAGAGACTGAATCAAGTGATAAAGTACCTCATGTAGGATATACACTAAATACAGATCAATCCATATGTGAAGTAAATGATGTAAAAGATGAAACAATAGAAATAGAATATGAAAATGGTTTATTAAATTTTAATGGATTAGGAAATAAAGGAACAAAATGTACAGCATATTTTGATTTAATACCAGATAGTGAAAATCCAGTAATAAATGCTATTAATAGTAGTGGTGATGATACAAGTATTACTATAATTATAGATGCAACAGATAATATAGGAATATATTATTACTACTTCCAATTAGATAATGAAGAAGAAATAAGAAGTGAAGAGGCAAGTTATACATTTGAAGGATTAGAAAATGATAGTGTCCATACTATAACCGTAAGAGTAGAAGATGCAGCAGGTAATGTTGCTAGTGATAGTAAAGAAGTAACAGTTGGACTTAAAGGTGGAGGCTTTATACTGGCTAGTACTAATCCACCAACAGGACAAACAACAGACTGGACAGGAGGAACGACTTACTACTATACAGGAAAACCAAATAACTGGGTACAGTTCGGAGGATTCTGGTGGAGAATAATCCGAATTAATGGAGATGGAAGTATCCGAATGATCTATCAGGGAACCAGTGCTAATGAAACTGGAACCGGAACTCAGATTCAAACCAGTGACTTCAATAGTTCGAATAATGATAATATGTATGTAGGATATATGTATCAAAGTGGACAATTACATGGATTACAACGATCAAGTACTATTAAAGGAGTATTAGATACATGGTATAGTCGTAATTTAGCAACTAACTATGGACAATATATCGATGGAAATGCGGGATTTTGTGGAGATAGGAGGGTAACTAGAGGAAGTGGAACGGGGACAAATGAAACGTATTATCAATCTTATTCTAGAATCAATAATAGTAGCCCAAGTTTAAGTTGTGAAAAAGCGGATATATATACTATTGATGAGTTTGAATATGGAAATGGAGCATTAACCCGTTCAATTGGCTTAATTAGTGCAGATGAAGCCATGTTAGCAGGAATGCCAAAATGGTATAGTAGTGTTAACACAAATAATTATCTATACACTGATCAAACTTATTGGACCATGTCTCCATGTAGCTTTGAATACTACGATGTTGTCGTGATCGTTGTGACTGACGGTGGTGAACTCCACGACAACTACAACTTGAGTCACTCGCTTGGTGTCAGACCGGTCATAAATTTACGCAGTGACGTGGCTCTAACCGGCATAGGCACGGTTGATGATCCATTTCGGTTGCTTTCGTAAACGAAATGTAAATATACATACTGTTTACGAATGTGAATAACTTTTTAGTTATTCTTTTCTTTTGGGTTTTTGTCTAGTCATTATTTAAGTATCTTCATAGTATACTTTAGGAGGTAATTTGAAGTGTTATTTGAAGATAATGATTTTGATATTAATATGGCTTTTTTTATTCCTGATGTAGATTTTAGTCGTACTGTAAATGTAGTAAGTCCTATGGAAGGATTTTTAAGAGGTAATATGTTTAAAGATGAATATGAACCATATAAGAATCTTACTTATTTTAAGCTAAATCCTAGTAATGATAAAGAAAGATTGTTTTATCAAGTAATGGCTTATTCTTTTGCTATTAATGATTTGAATTTGTATTTAGATTTACATCCTGATAATAAAGAAATATTAGAGTTATTTAAGAAATATGTTAAGGAAGAAAAAGAGTTATGTAATGAATATGTTAAAAAATATGGACCTTTAGAGGTTAGTGAAGTTATGGGTCAAAAGTTTGATTGGATTAATAGTCCTTGGCCATGGGAAACACGAGGGGGTAGTATGTATGTTTAAGTATTTGAAACACACGAACTATCCAATTAATATTAAGAAAAAAGATTTGAAAATGGCTAAGTATTTAATTACGCAGTTTGGTGGGGCTAATGGAGAATTAGCGGCGGCTATGCGTTATTTTTCACAAAAATTTAGTATGCCTGATGATTATGGTAAAGCTTTACTTAATGATATAGCAACTGAAGAATTGGGTCATTGTGAAATGATTGCTAGTATGGTACATCAGTTAACGAAAGATGCTACTATAAAGGAATTAGAAGATGCCGGACTTGGTTCAATGTATGCTGATCATGGTAAAGGTGTTTATCCAACAGATGCTTCCGGAGTACCTTTTACAGTGACTTATTTTGCTGTAACTGGGGATCCGCTTGCTGATATTATGGAAGATATGGCTGCTGAACAAAAAGCTAGAGCTACTTATGAAAACTTAATTAATTTAACAGATGATGATGATGTTATAAGAATACTTTTGTTTTTAAGACAAAGAGAAATTGTTCATTATAATAGATTTAAAGAATTATTTATGTATTATAAGAAGAAGGGATATTAGGAGACTAACGTCCTTTTTTTGTCTTGTAATATTTATCAAGATGTGATAACATTATATTAGAATAAGAAATGGTGGGTGGCTAGTATTTATGCACACAGATATATTTAGTAATATTGATTTGTTAATAGAAATGGCTGGGTCTTCTTTAAATACTCTTGATATTGAGGGAGAACTTAAAGATATTAATAAAGAAATTCAAGATAAGAAAGCACAAATAGAAGATTTAAAGGGTATGATGAATGATACTCGTTATTTTAATGCTTCTAGTGAACTTGTTGATAAAAATATTGAAGTTAGTTTGAAATCTAAAATAAGTCGCCTAAATAGAAAGATTAAAGATATTCAGTTAAAGTTAAATGATGTTAAAAAAGAAGAAGCTAAAATACATGATGATATTTTAACTTTAAAAGAAAGAATAGAAAAGAATAAAGAATATAATACTTTGTTAGAAAGTAAAAGTGGTCAATTAGATAGTGCTTATCAAAGTATTGTTGAGCAAGAAAATAAAGCATTACAGGATTTAGAACAAGAGCTTGAAAAGAAGAATAAAAGATATCAAGAGGTTTTAAGAGAACTTGAAGTTCATGAACAAGCTTTAAAAGAATTAACCGATAAAAAGAATAGTGATAGTACAAGGTTAAAAGAAATAGAAGATAATTTGGCTAATCCTAATGCTTATATTGATGAAGATTTAAAGAGTCATGATGAAGAAAGATTAAATTCTTTAAATGAAGCATTGGAAAGTTTACAAAAAAGACGTTTAGAATATTTGACTGATCCTAATATGATTGGTATAGATGCTAAAGAACTTATTGCTAATAATGATTTTACAGAAGCTTTGAAGAAAATTAAAGAATTAGTTACCATAGTTAAAGCTAAACCTTTTATGGATATTACAAATAAACAAGTTTTAGATGAAGAATTAGAAAAAAAGGAAGCAGAAAGAGTAGAATTAGCTAATTATATTGATAGTAAAAATTATGCTGGTATGAGTAGTAATGTCGTTCAAAAAAGAATAGATTATTTAAATAAAGAATTAGAAAAAGAAAAAGCTCTTATAGCACAGTATCAAGAAGAAAATAAAAATATTGAGCAAGAAATAGGAACAGATTTAAGCCCTTTAATTGGAGGATTAGAAGAAGAAATTAGAAATATTTCTTTGGAAATAGAAGATTACCAAACTTTACTTCAAGATAATACTAAATCTCGTAAAACTAAAACTAATTTAGAAAATGCTATTTTGAAGAAAGAAAAAGAAAAAGTAGCTATGAATGACATTTTAGATAATTATAAGAGAGATTTATTATTTAAGATTAAGAGTTCAAATCGTTTAGAAAAGTTATTAGAGCGTTATAATCAAGATATAGAGAGTAAGCTTCAAGAAATAGAAGAATTGAGGCGAATGGCTTTATTTGAAGGTACTTCTAAAGATTACGTAGAAGAAGAACAAGATAAAGAGAAACTTAAGAAGATTAATGATGAAATTAAGCAAATTAAAAATTGCAAGAAGTTTGATCGGACACCAGATGAGATATATGATCAAATTGAAATGCTTTTGGCAAATCTTAAAGTAGTAGAGCCAGTTAAAGAGGAAAAAAAGGAAGAAAGTTTAGAAGAAGTGCCTATTGATGGGTTATTTGATAATGAACCATTAAAAGAAGAACCTCTTATTAAAGTAGTTGAGATGATACCTGCAACAACAGTTAGTGAAATGGGAGGTCAAAATTATGGGGCTTAAAATTAATTATATTATTGTCTTGGAAAATAAAGAACAGTATATTGTGTTAAAAGAAGCTATGTATTATGGTAAGAAATATTTCTTAGCTATGGGGTTAGATGAAAATAGAAATGCTATTTCTACTAAAATAGTTATTTTGGCAGAACATGTGAGTGGATTTGATACCTATGTTAGTAAAGTGGTTGATGGGGATTTAATAACGGTGTTAACGCGAATGTTTAAAGCTCAAATGTAATCACTTCATTAAGAACTAGATTATCAGCCACTTTTTTGATATAATAAATAAGCATGTAGGAAGGTGAAATTATGAGTTTAGCTAATATATGGGATATCGTAACAAAAATTATTGATATTGGAATAGTTTGGCTAGTATTTTATTTTATATTAAAAAATATTAAAAATAATATTAAGATGGTACTTATTTTTAAGGGAGTATTACTTATTTTAGTTATTAAGCTTTTAAGTGATCTTTTAGATTTATATACAGTGGGAGTAATTTTGCAATATTGTTTAGAATGGGGACCACTGGCTATTATCGTAATATTTCAACCAGAAATTAGAAGTGTTTTAGAATCTATTGGAAGAACGCAACTTCTTGGTAGACATAAGATACTTACAATTGATGAAAGAGAAAAAGTAGTATTTGAGATTATGAAATCCATTGAATATTTCAAACGTAATCGGATTGGAGCATTAATTGTTATTGAAAGAGAAATATCTTTGCAAGAATATATTGAACCAGCGACGAAAATTTATGCTGATTTATCAAGTGATTTACTTGAAACAATATTCTTCCCTAATGGACCACTTCATGATGGTGGCGTAATTGTGCAAGGAGATAGAATAACAGCAGCGGGTGCAGTATTTAAAACTAGTTTGAATCTATCTATTTCGAAAAGACTTGGAACAAGACATAGAGCAGCTTTAGGTATTGCCGAAGAGTCTGATGCGATTGCTTTAGTTGTATCAGAAGAGTCTGGACGTATTAGTGTAGCCGTAGATGGTGAATTACATTATAATCTTACGATAGATGAGTTTAGAATGGTTTTAATTGATGCTTTAAATCCTAAACCTGAAGTATTCTATGAAGCTGAAGAAAAAAGAAGTGGTGGTGAAGAATAATGAAGAAGTTAGGAAAAGCAATAGGTCGTTTTTTTGCGGCTATATATCGGGTTATTGATAAAATTATTGTTACACCAATTAGTAGGTTAATATTTAATATAAGAGAGTATTTACGTAGTAAAAATATTAAATTGGATTATATTTTTAATAGACCTAATTTTATGATTTATGTTTCATTAATACTAGCGGTCGTTATGTTTTTGCTAATTGATTCTCGGGTTATTACTTTAGTAGAGTCAGAAGCTGAAGTTATTACGAATGTACCAGTTACAGTAAATTATAATGAAGAAGCTTATGTTGTTGAAGGGATCCCTGAGGCAGTTGATATTGTTTTAATTGGAAGAAAAAGTGATATATATTTAGCTAAACAATTAGGAACGAATAATGTTATTTTAGATTTATCTGATTATGAAGCTAGAGAATCGGCATATCGGGTATATCTGTCTTATACAAAATCAATAGATTCGATTGATTATAAATTAGATCCTTCTTATGTTACTGTTACAATAAAAGATAAGATTAGTGTAACTAAAGATATTGATTATGATTTAATTAATGAACAATATTTAAGTGAAGAATTAAGTGTTGAGTCTGTTGAGTTAAGCCGTAGTGAAGTAGTAGTTAAGGGTAGTGAAGATGCGATAAATGATATAGCTAGCGTTAAAGCTTTAATTGATTTAAGTAATGAGGCATTAACAAATGTTGGTACTTATACAGTAGATGATATAAGATTGGTAGCTTATGATGCTAAAGGAGAGGTATTAGATAATATTGAGATTGTACCTACAACTTTATCTGCTACTATAACTTTAGATACTTATTCGAAGAGTGTGCCATTACAAGTTAGAACAACTGGTAATTTAGTTACAGGTAAAGCTATAGCGTCTATCTTGATTAATAATGAAAATTCTTATGCCGTTACTATTTATGGTGATGAAGAAGAAATTACAGATATATCAAGTGTTCCAGTAACTATAAATGTAGATGGAGAAGGGGCTAATAGTACAAGAAGTTATAATGTTACTATTACTAGACCTACAGGGGTTAGAGCTTTAAGTGAAACTAATGCTAGTATTACAGTTACTTTTGGTGATGAAAAACAAAAAGAAGTAGAAATTTCTAATGTTTCTAGTCGTAATTTAGCAAGTGGATATACAGCCAATATTGTTGGTACAGAAAGTATTGTGGTTATTGTTCGGGGTGTTCAATCCGTTATTGATGAGATTGAAGCATCTGATATTAATGCGTATGTAGATTTGACGGGTTATACAGCGGGAGAATATGATAATGTACCAATTCAAATTGAAAATGATGATCCAAGACTTAATTTTGTAGTATCTAGTCAAGTAAGTGTTAGTATTTTAGATGAATAGGAAGAGGAATTCTTCCTTTTTTCTTTGTTTTATGGTATCATAATGACAGGTGATGGACATGTTTGTAGATGAATTAACGATTAAAGTAGAAGCTGGAAAGGGAGGAGATGGCTGTACTTCTTTTCGCCGAGAATGGTGTGTTCCGATGGGAGGACCAGATGGAGGAAATGGTGGTAGGGGTGCCAGTATCATTTTCCAAGTAGATAAAGGGTTAAAGACTTTAATTGATTTAAGGTATATGAAAATTATTAAAGGTAAGAAGGGAGAAAATGGTAAAGGTTCTAATCGAAATGGCGCTAATGCGGAAGATATTATTATTAAAGTTCCTGAGGGGACAGTTGTAACTGATAGTAAGACTAATCAAGTTATCGCCGATTTAGTGGGAGATAATAATGAAGTAGTTGTAGCTCATGGAGGTAGAGGAGGAAGAGGAAATACAGCTTTTCGGACCCAGAGTGATACAGCTCCTAAGTTTAGTGAACTAGGGGAACCTGGAGAAGAAAAAACACTCAAAGTAGAGCTTAAAATGATTGCGGATGTTGGTTTAATTGGACTTCCTAGTGTAGGGAAATCGACCATTTTATCGATGATTAGTGCGGCTACACCGAAGATTGCTAGTTATCATTTTACGACTTTATCTCCTAATTTAGGTGTGGTAAAACTAAAAGATGGACGGATATTTATTATGGCTGATTTACCAGGATTAATTGAAGGAGCAAGTTCGGGAGTTGGTTTGGGACATAAGTTTTTAAGACATGCTATGAGAACGAAAATACTTGCTCATGTAATAGATATGGGTTCTGAAGAAGGACGTGATCCTATTCAAGATTATCAAGTTATTCGCAAAGAAATATTGGATTATAGTGAGAAGTTAGCTTTAAAAAAAGAAATTGTTATTGCTAATAAAATGGATTTAGATAGTGCTCAACATAATTTAGAAGAATTTAGAAAAAAATATCCCGATATTTTGATAGTTCCGGTTAGTAGTGTTACGAATACAGGATTTGAAGAATTAATGAAAATGCTTGCCGATATGCTAGATACAATAGATGATGAGGAATTATATACTGATGATGAAATGATGGGACATGTTACTTATAAGTTTCAAAATGAACGACCATTTACAATTACCAAACAGGAAGATGTATGGGTTTTAGAAGGGGCTGAATTAGAAAAATTATTTAAGATGACGCGTTTTGATGAAGATGAAGCTGTAAGACGTTTTGCGAGAAAGTTAAAAGGAATGGGCGTTGATGAAGAGTTAGAGCGTTTAGGGGCCAAGCCTGGTGATGAAGTACAAATTTGTGATTATATTTTTGAATTTAAAGAATAGATTTAGAAAGAGTGAGAGAAAATGAAAAAAATTTTATTATTTGTTTTTCTTATGTTAATACCTACTTTAGGGTATGCTACAACTTTTGAATTAAAAAATACCGATATGGATATTACAATTGATGAGAGTGAATGGTATGTATTTACTCCGGATAATATTTTAGATAATCCGGAATTAGAAGAATTAGGTTTAACTTATGAATATATGCTTGAATCTTTTCAAAATAATCAGGCGTATTTAGATGCTATTTTGTTTTATTATGATAGTGAAGATTATATTGAGTTATTTGTACGAAAAGTAGCATTAGAAGATATAGGAAATTTAGTTAATTATGATGATGCTTTTATAGAACAATTGGGACAAGCTTTAGCTGATGAACAGATGGCTAATTATGAAATTTATCGTACTAATTATCCTTTTGTTTTATTAGATTATCAAGATCAAGGCTTTTATTTACAAGAGTATTATACAATTGTTAATGGATATGGTTATACAATAACAGCTCAAAAACCTAATGCTTTTAGTAGAGAAGATAAAGCTAGAGTAGAAAAAATTGTTGATAGTGTTTCTTTTGATGTTGATTTATCTTTAAAAGAGCCTAATTCAAAGGAAACAAATAAGGAAGTTAATTATATTATTATTGGTATTTCTAGTGTGGTACTTGTAGTTGTAATTTTCGTAACTGTTTTTAAAAATAAAAAAGGAAGAGCTTAATCTTCCGTAAATATAAGGATTGTTCCTACTTTTATTTTAGAACTAGCATGTTTAGGTAATTCTAGAATGCTAGTTTTTTTACGTTCATAATTAATTTTTATTATTTTGTTTTTAGGTAGATTTTCATATTTGTAGATAACTTCATTATTTTCATCTAGACCGATAATATCAATGTTTTCTTTCATAAAGAAAGTATGAATGGAATTACATTTAGGAAAAAGCATGCCATAATCAATGTCTTTTTGGCCCATTAAGCCCCATAAACGCTTTAAAAAACTTTTAGCTATAATAATGGTATATTTATTTTTATGTGTTGTTAAAGTCATAGATATCACCTAATAAATTATAGCATGAAAATTAGAAATATATGATAAGTTTTTTGCTCTTTAAATTGACTTTTTAGGTAATTTATTATATCATTATTTATGATAAGGGTGGATTAGTTATGAATAAGAAGGGCCAAGCATTAGTCGAATATATTCTAATTATTGCACTAATAAGTGTTATTGCGATAGCACTTGTTAATTATTTTGGTGGCTATCTTAAAGATGCGATAACTAAGACTAGTTGTAGTTTGGTTGATGAAGAATATGTTAAAGGTGAGAAACCAGGAGAAGGATATTGCAAAGGTGATGAAGAAGAGTCCCAAGAGGATAATTCATAAGGGGTGAATAGGCATGGGTAAAAAGGGCCAAGCATTAGTCGAATTTATTATTATTTTGCCTGTTTTTCTCTTACTTGTTTTAGGTATAATGGATATTGGCAAGATAATGTATAATAAAACAATGTTAGAAGGGGCTATGAGTGAAGTTGTATCTATGTATCAAAAAGGAAATTCTTCTTTAGAAATATTAGATAAGCTAGATATAGAGGCTAGTTTAGATATTGAATTAGAAGATGATACTATTGTGTTTTCTTTAGTTAAAGAGATAGATATTATTACACCGGGATTAAATCTTATTTTGGATAATCCTTATGAAATAATAGTTAAGAGGAGTATTTCTAATGAATAAGAAGGGCCAAACATTGATATTGTTTGTAATAATAATTCCTATTTTATTAGGGTTATGTGCTTTCGTAATTGATGTTGGTAGTATTGTTCTTGCTAATACAAAATTAAGGGAAGTAACAAAGACGATTATTAGTGAGGTAATGGATAAGGCGAGTATTGATAATATTGAAAGTTTATATTTAAAAAATGATATTCCGGTAGAAAATTTGGAAGTAGAAATAAAGGAAGATCAAATAAGAGTACAAAATGAATATGAGATAGATAGTATTTTTGGGTCAATAATTGGCTTTGATACTTATAAAGTAGAAGTAGATATTGTAGGAATGAAAGTAAATGATAAAGTAATATTTGAATAAAAGGGATGAGACTATGAATAACAAAGGAACAAGTATTTGTGTATTCTCGGCTAAAGGGGGAGTAGGTAAGACAATTACCACACTTAATTTAGCTGGTATATTTGAAGTGCTTAATAAACGCGTTTTGATTATTGATTTTGATTTGTCAGGTGGAGGTATTAGTACAGCTTTAAATATTCCTAATGGAAAAAGTATTTATCATTTAGCTTATGATTATAATAATAATCAATATAGAGAATTTAAGGATTATATTACGAGATATGATGATAAAATTGATATTTTAGCTAGTCCTAAAGACCCTAGACAAGCTGGGAAAATTGATCTTAAGTATATTGAAATAATTTTAGATAAAGCCGTATTTAATTATGATATTGTTTTAATTGATACAACTCATGATTTAACAGATGCTAATATTTTAACATTAGATTTAGTAGATCATATTTTGTTTATGGTTACAAATGATCCATTAGATCTTAAGAATATGCGTAGTTTAATATCAATATTTAAAGATTTAAATTTGAATAATTATAAAGTTATTTTGAATGAAAGTATTTTTCCTTTTAAGAATTATTTTGGAATTTATGATATTAAAAATATTATTAAAGCAAATATTGATTATGTATTATCCAAAGATTTTTATATAAAGAATATAGATACGATTGTCATGAACGGAAAAATTATTACTTTAGATAAGAAAGCCTCTAGTTTTTTTGCTAAAGATTATACAACACTAATGGGTATTTGTACAGATATATTTAAAGAAGGTGAAAAAAATGAAGACGCTTAGAGAAGCTTTTGATGTTAAAGTAAAAAGTCAGAAGCAAAATGTTCTTAGTGATTATGAAATATTCCCGGATAAGAAATTGCTTGATAAATTAAGAACAGAAATCATTGAAAATTTAATTGATAATGAAATGCCTAGTAATGTAAGTCTTACAGAATGGATTAATGATGAGATAGATAAGACGATTGAAGGTTATGATTTAACTAATTTAGAGCGAAGTCATTTATTTAATTTAATTGATAATGAAATTAATGGGTATGGGCCAATATCCGAGTTATTAGAAGATGATAATATTACCGAGATTATGATTAATAGTCCTGATGAAATATATATTGAAATTGATGGGCAATTAGTTAAAGATGAAAGTGTATCTTTTATTAATGATGAACATATTATTAGGACAGTTCAAAGACTTATTGAGCCAATGGGAAGAGTAATAGATGCTAGTATGCCAATGGTTGATTCAAGACTTCCTGATGGATCAAGAATAAATGCGGTTATTCCGCCACTTTCCACGAAAGGACCAGTAGTAACAATACGGAAATTTAGGGAGAGCATGACTAGTATTGATGAGTTAATACGAATTGGGACACTTACTCCTTATATGGCAAGATTTTTAGATGCCGCAGTTAGAGGAAAACTTAATATGATTGTGTGTGGAGGAACTGGTTCTGGTAAAACAACACTTCTTAATATATTAAGTGGCTTTATTCATGATAATGAACGGATTATTACGATTGAAGATGCGGCTGAATTAAGACTTAATCAATCGCATGTAATATCTTTGGAAACAAGAACCGTTAATTATGAGTCGGAGGGTGAAATTACGATACGTGATTTAGTTATAAATTCTCTTCGGATGCGACCTGATCGAATTATTGTTGGAGAAGTTAGAGGGAGTGAAGCTTTTGATATGCTTCAAGCGATGAATACCGGTCATGATGGGTCTTTAACAACTTTGCATGCGAATAGTCCGGCAGATGCCCTAAATAGATTAGAGACAATGGTATTAATGGGAGGAATTGATATTCCTATTAAAGCCGTTAGAGAATATATTGTTAGTGCTATTGATGTTATTGTTAATATTGAGAGAATGAGTGATGGAAGAAGAAAAGTTACAAGTATTGTGGAGTTAGAGAATTTTTCAGGAGATGAGATTAAGTTAAAAGAAATATTTGCTTTTAAGCAAAAAGGATTAACGGATAAAGGGGAAGTTGATGGAGAATTTATTTTATATAAAGGGGTTCCTAAAGTATATAAAAAGATTAAAGCTAGAGGTATTAATGATTTAGATGATATTTTTTATTCAGAAGAAAAATAAAGGTGGTGAAGATGAATGGATGGAGTTAGATTTTTACAAATTCTTTTGATATTTATTCCGGTTGGAGTAGCTATCTATCTTATTCGTTTGTCTAAAAGCCTTAGTTTGGAGAAGAGATTAGCTGATTTTGCTATTACATCAGTTAAAGATAATGATGTTTCTTTCTTTGATAGACTTGACTTTTATGTGTGGAAGTTTATTCATTTAATAGCAAAGTTTTGTAAACATTCAGTTTTACTTCGAAAATATGGATTAAAATATGAACGCTTTATTCCTAGTAATGAGAGAAATAAAAAAGAAGGACTTGATTATGTAGCTATTAAAATATTGTTTTGTTTTGTAGTTCTTTTGCTTGGAATCATTACACTTATTATGCACTTTCAAGAGTTTGATGGTATGATTTTGCTTGTTATCTTGATACTTGCTTTCTTTTTACCAGATATCTTTTTAAATATTCGTTTTAATCAAAAAAGGAAAAGAATAGAAGAAGATTTATTAAAAGCTATTATTATTATGAATAATGCTTTTGGTAGTGGTAAGAATATTATGCAAGCGATTCAAATTGTTAAAACAGAGTTAGATGGTCCTATTCAGGATGAGTTTGAAAAAATTTATTTAGATATAAGTTATGGACTTACTTTGGATATAGTGTTTAAAAGGTTTTATGAACGGGTTAAAGTAGAAGACGCTAAATATATTACTTCTTCTTTAACACTTTTAAATAAAACAGGTGGTGATATTGTTAAAGTTTTCTCAAGATTAGAAAAATCGATTTTGGATAAGAAAAATCTTCGTAATGAATTACATAGTTTAACAAGTTCTTCACGGTTTGTCTTTCGGTTTTTAACGGTTTTACCATTTGCTTTTGTACTCATTATATTTATTTTAAATCCAAGTTATTTTACACCACTTTTTACTTCATCTTTGGGAATAATGGTTTTAATTTTTATGGCGATATTATATATTCTTTATATAATTGTTATTCGTAGGGTTTTAGAGGTGAAGATATGAGTAGGAGTATATTTGGAAAAATTTATCCAAAAAGAACATTAGATAGAGTGGATAGGAAAGTAAAGTTAATGGGTGTTGATAGTCATATTAAAGCTTTAACTATTCTTAATTTAAGAGTGTTTATATCTTTATTATTGTTTGTTATTATTTTGTTGATTTCCAATATGGGCTATGTTTTAGCACCAATAATGGCGATCTTATTTTATTATATAAGTGAAATAATATTACTTGATTATCCAATTAAGAAAAGAGCTAGGAAATTAGAAAGTGAGTCTTTGTTCTTTTTGGAAATTTTGTTACTTACTTTAGAAAGTGGAAGAAGTCTTGGACATGCTTTAAATTTGACAACCCAAAATATAGATAGTGAAATATCTAGAGAATTTAAAGAAACACTTTTTCAAGTTAAATTGGGTAAAAGTCTTAATGAAGCATTGAATGATATGAAAATGAGAATTCCTAGTGATATAATTAATAATGTTATATTAAATATGGTGGAAGCGAATATGTTTGGTAGTGATATTGTTTCTTCTATGACTAATCAAATTGATTATTTAAGACAAAAACAATTATTAGATGTTAAAGCAGAGATTAATAAGTTACCAACAAAAGTAAGTATAATTAGTGTATTATTTTTTGTGCCTATTATGCTGCTTATTATTTTGGCACCGGTTTTAATTGATTATTTAGGAGGCTAATTTTTTAGCCTCTTTTCAATATTTATAAGGGTTATTTCATCAATGAAATGTTCTAATTTTTCGACTTGTTCTAATTTAAAGTTTTCTTGGTTTAAATCTTTTAAGAAAGTTTCTAATATTTCATGGCGATGATATAGATATTGAGCAATTTTTAATCCTTCTTTAGTAAGAGTTAAGTTATTATTTATTAGTTCTAGAGATTTTAGTTTACTAATCATCTTGCTACAAGATGATTTTTTGATATTTAAATAATTACTTAAAGAAGTAATGGTTAGGGGTTCATCTTGTTTACGATAAATCATTTCTAGGTAATCTTCCATGGGATAAGTTATTAAATTTTTGTTATGAATATAAGTTGTTAAAGTATAAAAATCATTATTCATAGTACCAAATCCAAATTCTTTCATATATTACAGTAGTTGTTAGTTTAAGGAAACTAATAAAATATATGAAGGAGTTAATAAATTATGATTACTTTAGATAAAATAAAGGTGAATGATAAAGTTATTATTGAACAGGTTGGGGGAACTCAATCATTAAAAAGAAGATTGCTAGATTTAGGTTTTATTCCGGGGGAGGAAGTTGCCTGCGTTTTAATTAGTCCTTTTCAGGATCCGAAAGCTTACTTAATACATTCTAATATTATTGCTTTAAGAAATAAAGATGCTAGAAATATTGAGGTATATTATGAAGGAAATTAAAGTTGCTTTAGTGGGGACACCGAATGTAGGTAAGTCTACTATTTATAATGCTTTAACACATAATCATGAACATACTGGAAATTGGGCAGGGAAAACGGTTGGAGTTACAAAGGGAGAATGTGATTATTTAGATTGTAAATATATTTTTTATGATTTACCTGGTACTTATTCATTAATTAGTAAGTCTAAAGAAGAAGTGGTTGCTACCGATTTTATTGTGTTTGAAGATTTTGATGTGGCGGTGGTAGTAAGTGATGCGACTAGTTTGGATAAGGGTATTAATTTAGCTTTACAAACAAAAGAAATATGTAAAAATGTTGTGGTTTGTATTAATTTAGTGGATGAAGCTAAAAAGAAGGGGATTACCATTGATTATGATTTACTTGAAAAAAGACTTGGAAGTAGGGTTATTCCTACTAGTGCTCGGGATAAAATGGGGTTAGAAGAGTTGCTTAATGCTATAAAGTCAAGTAAACCTCAAGAATACTTGGATATTTCTTATGGTATTTTAGATAGTCCGATAAAGTCTTTAGTTTCTACTATTAAAACTGATCAATATAATCTCAAATGGATAGCTTTAAAAATACTTGAAGATAATACTTATTATATTCATAAATTAGAAAAGTTAGGATTAGAAATACCTAGTTATACAGTAGATGTGGATGTCCATTTGGAAGTAGCTATAAAATTAGCTAGGGAAGTAAAAAAGATATTAAAAGAGGTAATAACTTATCAAAAAGATAGTTATGATAAAACAAGAAAAATAGATAGAATACTTACTAGTAAAATATGGGGTATTCCTATTATGCTAGGTATTTTATTTATTTGTTTTTACATTACTATTATCGGGGCTAATTACCCATCTAGTTGGCTTTTTTCTTTCTTTTCTAGTTTAGAAGAACCACTTACCAATTTTTTAGAATTTATTTTGTTACCTAGTGGCTTTATAGATTTATTAGTAAATGGGGTTTATAAAACTCTTTATTGGGTAGTATCCGTTATGATGCCACCAATGCTTATATTTTTTCCAATGTTTACTTTTTTAGAAGATTTAGGAGTGCTTCCTAGAATAGCTTTTAATATGGATAGAGCATTCAGTAAGTGTAGGGCTTGTGGAAAACAAGCACTTACAATGTGCATGGGAATAGGTTGTAATGCCGTTGGTGTAACGGGAGCTAGAATAATTGATTCTAAAAGAGAGCGTTTAATAGCTATACTTACCAATATATTTATGCCTTGTAATGGAAAGTTTCCGAGTTTAATTGCTATTATTACTGTTTTCTTTGTTGGTCTTAATAAAACGTATGGAACGCTTTTATGTGCCCTTATTTTAACTGGATTTATAGCTCTTGGAATTACCATTACTTTCTTGGTTAGTTATATTTTATCAAAAACAATACTAAAAGGGGAACCATCAAGTTTTACTTTAGAGTTACCTCCTTATAGAGTGCCTAAACTATGGGATACGATTAAATATAGTGTTCGAGAAAGAGCTATATTTGTACTTGGAAGGGCAGTAAGTGTAGCAATACCTGCGGGAGTACTTATTTGGATTGTGGCTAATATAGAAATACAGGGTATACCTATTCTTACTTATTTAGTTAATTTTTTAGATCCGGTGGGATTGCTTTTAGGGCTTGATGGGGTAATTCTTCTTGCTTTAATACTTGGTTTTCCAGCGAATGAAATAGTAGTGCCAATTATGCTTATGTGTTATTTAAATACGTCTACTTTAATAGATATGGATAATTTAAATGTTTTAAAAGATATTTTGGTTAGCAATGGTTGGACTATTAAAACAGCTTTATCTTTCATCATTTTGTTTATGTATCGTTTCCCTTGTTCGACGACACTTCTTACTATTTATAGGGAAACTAATAGTAAGTTATATACTTTTTTAAGTGTAGTTATTCCTATGAGTATAGGAGTACTGTTATGTTTCTTTATTAATTATATTTTTCTTTAGAAGATGCTTTATTATTTGTAAGATAGTTTTAAATATCTTAATTAGGTGTTTTTTCTGTGTCGAAAATATACCTCGAATTTTGTCGAACTTTTGTACTTGAATTTTTAAGCTTAATACTTCATAATAGAAGCTGTTATCTTATTTGGTGGTAGCGCCTGCTTCATTTATAAGTAGTACTAACTACTTGAATTTATTCAGGGGGTTGTATGAAAGTAGGTGATGTAAATGAGTGATAATAGATTATTGCTTATTATAATAATTTTACTCATTTCTATTATTAGAGATGAGCAAAAGAAAAGACGTTAGCCAAAAGGCATAACGCATACCAAAAGTAGGCGTTATCCACTAAATGGATAACACTTACGTATTTAATATATCATATTTTAAATAGATTAACAAGGAGTTTTTGCTTTTTGTTCAGCTTAATACTTCATAATAAATACTGTTGTCTTATTTGGTGGTGGTGCCTGCGCATCTTTACGAGTAGTATAAACTACTTGAATTTAATTCAGGTGGTTTTACGAAAAGTAGGGTGTGTATTTGGACAAAGAAATAAAGTATTTGTTTATTATAATAATTATGCTCATCTCTATTATTAGAGATGAAAATAAAAAAAGCCGCTAGCCTAAAGGCGTAGCGTTTACCGATAAGTAGGCGCTATCCACTAGATGGATAACACTTACGTATTTAATATACCACATTTTAAATAGATTAACAAGAAAAATTTCAGCATTTTCTTGTTTGCAATTTATAGTTTTAAATGCCTTAATTTTTTAATTTTTATGAGTCGAAAATGATAGTCGAAATTTGTCGAACTGTTTTTCTTGCATTTTTAGGTACTATGCTTCATAATAGAAGCTGTTATCTTATTTAGTGGTAGCGCCTGCTTCATTTATAAGTAGTACTAACTACTTGAATTTATTCAGGGGTTTTACGAAAAGTAGGTGATGTAAATGCATGAGGAAAAAAATACCTTATACATTATAATAATTCTAGTGATTTTAGTTCTGCTAAAATTATGTTAGTAAAAAAGACGTTAGCCCAAAAGGCATAACGTCTGCCCCACGCAGGCGTTATCCACTAGATGGATAACACTTACATATTTAATATACCACATTTTAAATAGATTAACAAGAGGAAAAAATCAGCATTTTCTTGTTTGCAATTTATAGTTTTAAATGCCTTAATTTTTTAATTTTTATGAGTCGAAAATGATAGTCGAAATTTGTCGAACGGTTTTTCTTGCCTTTTTTGGTATAATCATTCATAATAGATGCTGTTATCTTATTTGGTGGTAGCGCCTGCTTCATTTATGAGTAGTAATAACTACTTGAATTTATTCAGGGGGTTTTATGAAAGTAGGTGATGTAAATGCATGAGGAAAAAAAGACCTTATACATTATAATAATTCTACTGATTTTAGTTCTGCTAAAATTATGCTAGAAAAAAAGACGCTAACGAAAGTATAGCGTCTGCTACAAAAAACGCAGGCGTTATCCACTAAATAGATAACACTTACATATTTAATATATCATATTTTAAATAGATTAACAAGGAATTTTTGCATTTTTAAAAAATAGTAATTCATGATATTTACACTCTAAAAGATTTTAGAGTGTATTTTTAGTTAAAATGTATTATAATAATGTTGTGATTATTATGTTTGAGGCAATAGATACATTTATCGATACAACATTACAGAGTTTGGGTGTATGGGGACCGTTTGTAGGTTGTTTATTCATATTAATAGAGTCAATGGTACCAATATTACCTTTGTTTGTTTTTATTACACTTAATTTTTTAGCTTTTGGTAATATATTTGGTTTTATTATTTCATGGATATTTACCTGTTTAGGGTGCTTACTTTCTTTCTTTCTTTTTAGGAAGAAAGTTCAGACATGGCTTTTTAAAAGAATAAAAAAGCATGGTATTATTAGTGAACATACTATAGATGTTATTACTAATTTAAAATTCGAACAATTAACAACGATTATTGCTATGCCTTTTACACCAGCTTTTTTAGTTAATATAGCTGCAGGATTATCGCATATGAGTTTTAAAAAGTTTTTAGGGGCTCTTTTGATTGGAAAAGTATTTTTGGTTTATTTCTGGGGATTTGTGGGAGTTAGTTTGATAGAAAGTTTAAAAAATCCTATATATTTAGTAAGAGTAGGAATATTACTTATTCTTGCTTATGGATTAAGTAAGTTTATTAGTAAGAAATTTAAAATAGAATAGAGGTTTAATTATGGAATATGTTATAGTGGGATTACTTGTTTTAGCAATTATTTTGTTAATATTTAATTTATTTAAGAAAAATAATAATATGGATGTAGTAGATAGGATTAGTAATTTAGAATTAGCAATGGTTAAAGAAATAGGAGAGTTTAAAGTAAATTTTGCAAATGATATTAGAAAAGATTTTGATATGCTTGATGAGAAAGTAGATAGGAAACTTACCGAGATTAATAATAGAGTTACGGAAAGATTAGATCAAAGTTTAGAAAAAACGAATAAAACATTTGCTAATGTTTTAGAGCGTTTATCGAAAATTGATGAAGCTCAAAAGAAAATTGATGGATTGGGTGAAGATATTATTTCATTACAAAGTATTTTAACGGATAAGAAAACAAGAGGTATATTTGGGGAAGTAAATTTACAATTTATTTTAGAAAATGCTTTTGGTGGTTTAAATACGGGTATATATGATTTACAACATAAAATGAGTAATGGGTTTGTAGCAGATGCAATACTTTATGCTCCAGCACCACTAGGAACGATTGCTATTGACTCAAAGTTTCCTTTAGAAAATTATGAGAGAATGACGAATAAGAGTCTTGGTAAAGAAGAAAGATTAGTAGCGGAAAAACAGTTTAAAATTGATTTTAAAAAACATATTGATGCCATAGCTAGTAAATATATTATTCCGGGGGAAACCAGTAATGAAGCTATACTTTTCTTACCAGCAGAAGCAATATTTGCGGAAGTTAATGCATATCACACTGATATATTAAATTATGCTTATTCTAGGAAAGTGTGGATAACTAGTCCTACGACGTTAATGAGTACCCTAACAGTTATTGAAATGATTTTAAAGAATATGGAAAGAGATAAGTATGCTAAAATTATTCATGAAGAATTAAATAAATTATCTGTTGAATTTGCAAGATACAGGGAACGTTGGGATAAGCTAGCAAGAAATATTAATACCGTATCTAGGAGTGTTGAAGAACTTAATACCACTAGTGATAAAATTACGAAAAGATTTGATTCTATTAATCGTGTAGAAGTAGATAAACTTAAAACAGAAGAACAAGATTTACTTATTCATGAGTAGTCGAAACTTTTTCAATTTTTAAAAAAGTTTCGAGTACAGACGAAACTTTTGACATTTAAGTTCATTTATGATAAAATGGATTTAGAAAGAAGGTAACACTATGATAAAAAGGGAAATATATTTAAAAAAAATAAGAGGATTATATGATAGTGAACTTATTAAAATTATTGTGGGAGTAAGACGTTCGGGTAAATCTGTTTTATTAAAGCAAATTATTGATGAATTATTGGAAAAAGGTATACAAGAAGATCATATTGTTTATATTAATTTTGAAGATTATGATTATATAGAATATACTGATCCTAAAAAGTTTAATCAGTTTATAAAAGAACAAATTAAAGATAATGATAAATATTATTTGTTGTTTGATGAAATTCAAAATGTTC
>CALVQM010000010.1 GCA_944358125.1 uncultured Bacilli bacterium | reverse complement strand
GATAATGAAGTAGTAACTGGTCGGGGAAATCTTTCATTTACCACTATTAACTTGCCAAGACTTGGTATTAAACATGGAATATTAGATGGTAAAAAGGCTGATATGAAAGGCTTTTACGAAGAACTTGGAAATATTATGGATATGGTTCGTGATCAATTATTAGAGAGATTTGAACTTCAATGTAGTAAAAAAGTTTATAATTTCCCATTCTTGCTTGGTCAAGGGGTATGGATCGATTCTAAAGGATTGAAACCAAATTCAAGATTAAAACCAGTTCTTAAAAATGGAACACTTACTATTGGCTTTATTGGTTTAGCAGAATGCCTTAAAGCATTAACAGGTTATCATCATGGGGAAGATGAAAAAGCAAGAAAACTAGGATTAGAAATTATAAAGTTTATGAGAGATAAATGTGATGAGTATGTTGAACAATATAAACTTAATTTCTCACTTATTGCTACACCTGCTGAAGGTTTAAGTGGAAGATTTACCAGAATTGATCAATCTATTTATGGAATTATTCCGGGAGTAACGGATAGAGAATATTATACAAATTCATTCCATGTTCCTGTATACTATAACATAAGTGTTGCTGATAAACTTAAAATTGAAGGTAAGTATCATAAATATACGAATGGTGGTCATATTAGTTATATTGAACTTGATGGGGATACTGCGAATAATTTAGAGGCATTTGAAGCAATTGTGCGTTTGATGCATGATAATGATATTGGATATGGTGCTATTAATCATCCAGTAGATAGAGATCCTATTTGTGGATATACAGGGGTTATAAATGATGTTTGCCCAGGATGTGGAAGAAGAGAAGCAGAGGGTGTAACGGTTGAGAGAGTTAAAAATGCTAGTCTATCTTATTATGGAAATTAGAAAGGAAGGATAAATATGAAAGATAGTGAAAGAATTGTAGGAGAAGGGGTTAAATTTGAGCGTATCAGAAGAATAACTGGTTATTTGGTTGGCACAACTGATAGATTTAATAATGGTAAAAAGGCTGAAGAAAGAGACCGGGTAAAACATTCTGTTAAAGGCCTTGTAAGTGAAAAAACAGCATAATGCAAATACGTTTAGCTAGTGATATACAAAGAGATTCTATTGTGGATGGAGAAGGTATTAGAGCAGTGTTATGGACGCAAGGATGTGGCCATCACTGCCCGGGATGCCAAAATCCTTCCACTTGGGATTTTGATAAGGGAATGCTTGTCGATATCGAAGATGTTTTACTTGCTCTTGATGAGTTAGAAGGGCAAGATGGGATAACATTTTCCGGAGGAGATCCAGTTTATCAGTCTAAAGAATGTGCGGTTATTGCTAAATACGCTAAGAGTATTGGCTTAAATGTGTGGTGTTATACGGGATTTTTATATGAAGATATGCTAGAGGATAAGACACGAAGAGAATTTCTTAATTATATCGATGTTTTAGTTGATGGAAAATTTATTTTAAAAGAAAAGAGTTTATCTTTATATTTTAAGGGTTCTCGAAATCAAAGAATTATCGATGTTGCTAAGAGTTTAGCAGAAAATAAAGTATGTTTAGTGGAAAAATATAAAGATCCAATTGTATATGAAAAACCTAAAAGAAGAGAAGAAAATATTTATATTTAGGACGTAAGTCCTTTTTCTTTTGTCAAATTTAGTATATCTTTTGGGCTTTTTAAGAAAGTTATGGTGATTTGTGTTATACTAGATTAGGTGATGCTATGAAATATTATAATGAAGATATAGAGGAAGTTTATCAAAATTTAAATACTAGTGAAAATGGTTTAACTAGTGAGGAAGTAAAGATTCGAATTAATCAATATGGATTAAATATACTAGAAGAAGGAAAAAAGAAAACAAAGCTTAGTATTTTTTTGAAACAGTTTCAGAATTTAATGATTATTTTGTTATTAGTAGTAGGTATTCTATCACTCATCTATGCTTTAGTTGGTGATGGGGATTATTTGGATCCAATTGTTATTTTGGGTTGTACTTTCGTTAATATTTTAATGGGGTATTTTCAAGAAAGTAAAGCTGAAGATGCGATTGAAAAATTAAGGCAATATACAAAGACCAAAGTAACAGTTAAAAGAGATGGTCATCAATTAGAAGTAGATTCAAGATATTTGGTTGTTGGGGATATTTTGGTTTTAGAAGCTGGGGATAAAATACCGGCTGATGCAAGAGTAATCGATGCGATGTTTGCCAAAGTAGATGAGTCTATTTTAACCGGGGAAAGTGATTATGTTAGTAAAAATGACGAAATAATCATGGGTAAAAAGAATATTCATGAAATGAGTAATATGATTTTTGCAGGAACTAGTCTTGTTACCGGGAAAATAGTTGCTGTTGTAACAAATACGGGAATGTCTACAGAGATGGGGAAAATTGCTAATTCTTTAAATAAAAATGAAGAGCCAATTACTCCTTTACAAGTAAAGGTGAAAAAAATTAGTACTTTTATTTCTATTTTAGCTATATTTTTAGTAGCATTTGTTCTTATTTTTGGAATTATAAAAGATTATGATGTTTTATCATTAATCATGCTTTCTATTTCGATGATTGTTGCTAGTGTTCCAGAATCCTTACCGATTGCCATTACGGCTACATTATCGATTGGGGTTAGTGCTATGGCGAAGAAAAAAGCGGTTGTAAGAAATATGGCAGCAATAGAAACACTTGGGGCTACAGAAATTATTTGTTCTGATAAAACCGGAACAATTACAACTAATCAAATGGAAGTTATTCGTCTTTTTGTTAATTATAAAGATTATTTGGCAAATGATTTTGATTTTAAAGATCATGATATTTTAACTAAAATAGTTGGTTTATGTAATAATGCAGTATTAGATGAACATAAGGAGTATTATGGCGATGCTGTTGAAGTAGCTGTTGCTAACTATTTAGCAAAGTACAATATTTTAAAGGAAAATTTAGAAGAAGATAGTCCAAGAGTTATGGAAATCCCTTTTGATTCAGAAAGAAAAATGATGAGTACCATTCATCAAAGTGGTCAAGAAAAATATATGTATGTGAAAGGAAGCTTGGATTCCATTTTAAATAGAAGTTCTTTTATTTTAATAGATGGTAAAGAAAAGAAGCTTGGGAGAGATGATAAAAAAGCTTTGGTGGAAAAGGAAAAAGAGTATTCTAATGAGGCTTTAAAAGTATTAGCATTTGCTTATAAAAAAGTAGATAAAGATATTTGTGCTGATGAAGAATATCAGAATGAAGAAAATAATCTTGTTATTGTGGGACTTATTGGTTTTAAAGATCCAGCTCGTACTAGCGTTAAAGAGGCAATTCAAGTTTGTAAGAATGCTCATATTGATGTTTATATGATTACCGGTGATAATATTGAAACGGGTATTGCGATTGCTAGGGAAGTAGGTATTATTGATAGTGATAATAAGGGAATAGAACTTACTTCCTTTGAACATATAACGGATACAGAAATGAGGGAACTTGTTAAAAAGTATCGTGTTTTTGCTCGAGTTACACCTGAACAAAAATATCAGATTATTAAATCTTTAAAAAGTGAAGGTAAAGTAGTTGCCATGACAGGGGATGGTGTTAATGATGCTCCGGCGATGAAGCTTGCAAATGTAGCTGTTGGAATGGGGAAAAATGGTACAGATGTCACGAAAAATGTAGCCGATATTTTGCTTTTAGATGATTCGTTTTCAACAATTGTTACAGCAGTAGATGAAGGTAGAAGAATTTATGATAATGTTATTAGTAATGTTTTGTATAATTTATCTAGTAATTTTACCGAAATAGTAATTATTATTATTGGTATGTTTTTAAGTCAAAATATTATTTTGCCTTTACATGTTTTATATATTGATTTAGTAGCTGATACGGTTCCTTCTATTATGCTTGCTTTTGAAGGTGCTTCTAAAAAGAATATGAAAAGGAAACCAAATGGGCTTAATAAACCAATTTTTACACCATACTTTTTATCTTTTTTAATTACTTCAGTTATTGTTGAAGCTGGAATATCAATGATTGTTTATGCTCTCTTTGTAGGTGAGTCAGTAGAACTTGCACAAACACTTGCTTTACTTAGTATTGTAGTAAATGAATTTATTTTTGCTTATAATTGTCGTAGTTTAAAAGAACAAATTAAAGATAGAGGCTACTTCTCTAATAAATATTTGAATATTGGTATATTTATTTTACTTGTTGTACAATTACTTGTATTTTTAACACCAATTGGAAAAATATTTTCGTTAACATCTATTTCTATCGGAGAGTTTATCTTTGTTATTATTGTTAATATATTTAGTTTTGCTATTATAGAAATTTTAAAGCCTGTTTTAAATAAATGGTTTAGAGATGAGTAAAAAAAGTCCGGTTATTGAAGAAAAAAAGTCCACTTATAACTGGACTTTTTTGAAAATAATTAAAAAGGGCTGATTATGTTTGGAAATTTTGTAATCATTTTTTCATATATTTAACTGGAGGATTTAAATATATGAATCAAATAGATTTGAAGTTTGCACTGCTCCTGCAAGAAATTAAAAATTTAAGTGAAAGTGAATTATATCATCAAATACGTTCAGCTTTTGAACAAATTCCGGATGTTACTAGAAATAATATGATTAATTTTTTTAATCAATTTCTTTATTGGGGAAGTATTCACATAGAAAATAATAACTATGAAGAAATTGAATTAAAGGTAAAAGAGTTAAAAGAACATGTTGATGATTTTGAAGAGTTGTATTTAAATTTAGAGGATTATCGCTCTAAAAAGTTATTGTATGCTATTTTAAATAATTGGGTTCATTATGATTTTGATACTTTAAATGAGGTTATAGAAAAATGCTATGATGATTATTTTGATTTGGATTTAATTCCATCATGTAATAATGAAGTGTTTGTGGATTTAGGGGCTTATACCGGAGATTCTACTATTTCATTTTTACGGAATTATGGGGATTCATATAATAAGATTTATGCTTATGAAATAACCCCAGAAACTTATCAAGTGTTAGTATCTAATTTGAAAGATTATCCAAATATTGTTTGCTATTTAAAAGGGGTTGGTGATAAGAAAGGGGCAATATCAGTTGTAAATAGTGGGGTAGATGCTTCTGCCAATACAGCCTTTATAAGTGATGAGGGAGTTGTTCCTATGGTTACATTAGATGAAGATATAGGGGAAGCGATTACAATTATTAAAGCCGATATTGAAGGGTTTGAACAAGCTATTTTGAGAGGGGCAGTAAATCACATTAAGAATGACCATCCTAAATTACTTATTTCTGTTTATCATAAAAATGAAGATTTGTGGAAGATACCAAAAATGATAAAAGAAATAGATTCTAGTTATAAATTTTATTTAAGATATCATGGTGGTAATATTTATCCTACAGAAATTACTTTAATTGCCATATAGTAAAACTTTTAATTTAATGTTTAGAATAGTTTGTTTTTTGTTTATTAATTTTTGCAAATATATTATTATTTGCTATTTTTGTTATTAATAGATATATAATGATGATTTGACAAGAATATAAACAATAGTAAAATTTTGTTAATTAAAAGGAAGATTTTGATGAAAGAAAAATTTAAAATAAGAAATGATTTCATTGCCAAAGATGGGACTAGACATCAAGATATGGATATTATAAAGGCTGCCAATGAAAATTATTGGGAATATACTGCACCTAAAAAATAATCAAACTGAACCAATGGAGTTTGAGCTAAAAGATGTTTTAAAAAACAATTTGAAACAGGATTTATGGTAGCATCTGCTAACATGCTTATGAATAATTGATTTTAGGGAATGGAACCGATATTGTCATTCGTTAATGAAAGTATAGTAGTAAGCAAACAAGATATTAAAATGTTTGCTGTTAATTTAAGAGGTGCTTCTGTAATAACAATTACAATACCTGAACATGAGGAGTATTTAAAAAATTTAAAAGTGTTAGATCTGTTAATAGATACAATTAATCTTGAACAAGGTCAAACAAAAAGATAAGCTACTTTATTGGTAGCTTTTTTCACATTTAAAATTCTAAATTGTTATTGAGAATTATTAATCTTTTTGCCATTAAAAAACTTTATCTTTTCTTTTTCAGGTATACTTTATTTAGGTAGTAGGTAAATTATATTTTATGTGAATATGATAGAGGTTGAAAAAAATTAAAAGAATGGAGATGATAAAGTGAAAGATCTAATGATTAGAAGTAGTGCATAGGAATTTCTTACATTTAAGGTTGATGAAAAAGAAAAAGGGATTCAAGTTCGTTATGAAAACGAAACTTTATGGATGATGCAAAAAGCAATGGCGGAGTTATTTGATGATGAGCAACCTGCTATTGAAAATGGTTCTTTCGTTAATCAAGATTATTTTGAAAAGTTACTTGCTGAAATTAGAGAAATAAGATTATTTGAAAAAAGATTTTATCAAAAAATTACTGACATTTATGCTACTAGTATTGATTATGATAGAAATTCTCCTATAACTATTATGTTCTTTAAGAAAGTGTAGAATAAAATACATTATTCTGTATCCTATCAAACTGCAGCTAGATCATAAAATGAATTATATGGGACTTACTTCTTGGAGAAATGTACCCGATGGAAAAATTTTAGAAATAGATGTTGTTATTGCTAAAAATTATTTACCGAAAGAGGAAATTAAAGAATTAGAATTAATTGTTTCGTCATTCTTAGATTTATCTGAATCTAGGGCTAGAAGAAATACTCCAATGTTTATGAAAGATTGGAGTAATTTATTGGATAAATATTTATTATTAGATAACAGAGATATATTAAAGGATGCTGATAAAATATCAAAGAAAATAGCTTGTGATAAAGCTTTAAGTGAATTTGAAAAATATCGAGTTAAGCAAAAGATTATATAAATCAGATTTTGATTTGTTACTAAAAGAAACCAATAAGATGGAATAAATATTAGTTTCTAATCTCTTGTTTTTTTGTTATAATATTGGAGTATGAAGAGGGATTCTATGAAAAAGATACTTTTATTATTCATTTGCTTTTTTCCGATTGGTGTTAAAGCTTTAGATATGCCAGAAATTAATAGTAAGTCTGCTATTGTTTATGATGTAAATGAAGATACTATTATATTAGAAAAAAATAGTCGTGAAGTACGTAGTATTGCCAGTTTAACGAAGATTATGACAGTTCTTACGGCCATTGAAAATATTGATGATTTAAGTGCTACTATAACTATTAATAGTGAGATGCTAGCGGGTATTTATTGGAATGCTTCGGTTGCAGGACTAAAAGTAGGCGATACTGTTACTTATAGGGATTTATTATATGCCGCCATACTTCCAAGTGGGGCTGATGCAACACAAGTTCTTGCTTATGCTATAAGTGGTAATGTTGAAGCTTTTGTTGCTAAAATGAATGAACTGGCAACTCGGATAGGTGCTACAAATACTCATTATGTGAATACAACGGGGCTTGACCAAACTGGTGCTTATTCGACGGCTTATGATCAAATTTTGATTTTAGATTATGCTCTTAAAAATCCGGTTTTTAAGACCGTTTATACAACGAAAAGTTATACTTTAAGTAATGGACTTGGGGTCGAAGCAACAATTAGTAAATACAATAAATTACTTAATTTAGATACTTCAAAAATTATAGGTAGTAAAACAGGAAATACTAGTGATGCCGGTCTTTGTATGTCAGTATTATTTTATCATGAAGATCATGAAATGATATTAGTTACACTTGGTGCTGAATTAAGAGAAGATATTCCTTATAATTTAATAGATGCACTTACATTAATTGATATGGTTAATGAAAATTATGAAATTCCTAAAGAAGAGACTGTGGTTAAAAGTAGTGTAATTAAACAAGATGTTGTAATATCTTCATATGTTAATTATAATACTATTATTTTTTTAGGTTTATTAACTTTATTAGTTGTATTATTCTTAACTAAATGGTTGAAAAGGAGAAAACAAAAATGAAAATATTAATTATTGAAGATGATGAAAGTGTTAAAAAGGAATTAAAAGAGCTTCTTAATAACGCTGGTTATGAAGCTTTAATATTAGAAGATTATGATAATATGTTAGAAAATATTTTGAAGATTCAACCTAATTTAATATTACTTGATATTAATATTCCTTCTATGAATGGGGAGATGCTATTAAAAATTTTAAGAAAAGTAAGTAGTATTCCGGTTATTATGGTAACTAGTAGAGTTGGGGAAATTGATGAAGTTTTATCGATGAGTTATGGAGCAGATGATTATATTACAAAACCTTATAATCCAACTATTTTACTTTTAAGAATTGGAGCTGTTTTAAAAAGAGGCGAAAAAAATATTACTGATACAATTTTATATCATGACATTCTGATTGATGTAAAAAGAGGAATTGTAAAGAAAGGGCATGAAGAAGTAATTTTAACGAAAAATGAAATGATTATTTTTCTTTATTTGTATGAAAGAAGGGGAAGTATTGTAGCAAGAGATGAGTTAATGACGGAACTTTGGAATAATGATGAATATATTAATGATAATGCACTAACAGTTAATATTAGTAGACTTAGAAATAAGTTTAGAGAGTTAGGGGTAGATAATGCTATAGAAACAAGGAAAGGGCAAGGATATATTTTGTTATGAAATTAAGAGATTATTTAAAAGATAAAATATTAATCATTGTTTTGGTTGTTCTTACTTATGGTATTATTACCTCCTTTATGATTGGCTTTAAAATTATTGATGAGTTTAGATGGTGCTTTACAGTTATTTACTTTTTACTTTTTATTGTTCTTTTTTTGTATGATTATTTGCGTAAATTTTTCTTTTATAAAGAAATATTATCTAAGTTAGATGTATTAGAGGAAAAATACTTGATATGTGAATTAGTTAGTAAGCCAAATTTTTTAGATGGAGAAATTCTTTATCAAATGTTATATGATATAAATAAATCGATGAATGAAAATATTAGAGATTACCGGAGTAAGATTAATGATTTTAAAGAATATGTGGAATTATGGATTCATGAAGTGAAAATTCCTTTATCAGCCTTAATTTTATATACTCATAATAAAAAGACTAGTAAAGTTTTAGTGGGTGAAATTAATAAAATAGATAACTATTTAGAGCAAATTCTTTATTATATTAGAAGTGAAAATACAGAAGTAGATTATATAATTAAAGAAGTAGATTTAAATAAAGTTATTCGTGATGTGATGCTTAAAAATAAAGATGTTTTGTTAGAAAAAAATATTGCTATTACTAGTGATGTTCATAATATCCGGGTTTTAACGGATTATAAATGGTTAGAATTTATGATGAATCAAGTCGTAAGTAATAGTATGAAATATATGAAAGATGTAGATGATAAAAAAATAGAAATAAAAGCTTATAAACAAGATAAGCATATAGTTTTAGAAATATGGGATAATGGGATAGGTATTCCGGCATCTGATATTGGAAGAGTACTAAATAAAACTTTTACAGGTCAAAATGGTAGAAAAGTTCCTGGTTCTACGGGTATGGGTTTATATATCGTTAGTAATTTATGTAAAAAGTTAGGACATAAAATAGAAATCGAATCCATTGAAGGAGAATATACAAAAGTTAAATTTGTTTTTGATAATAATTTATTTTATAGTGAAGTCTATAGTAAAGAATAAAAGTGTTAATTGGATAATGCTAAAATAAGTTTAAATAAAAAGTAACAAAAATATTTTGAAATTAATCGTTATTTTTACCCAAAATCTTCATTAAAAGCTTTTATGTAAAGCAGAGAAAATTGCTAAAAATTTTTCAAAGTGCAATTTTTGCACTTTGAAGTTGTTTTTCTTTGTTAAATATGATATACTATTGATAGTTAGGAGCTTGATATGAATAAAAAAGAAAAATGGAGTTTAGAATTATCAGAATATATAATGCAAGGGGAACCTAGTCGTGTTGAAAAAGCAAAAACTTGGGAAACTGCAATTGGATTACAAGAAGTAGATGGATTAAAACCTTCTAAATATTTAATTGAAACTGCAAAAGAACATATTGAAGGTAATATAGATTTAAGAGAAGTTGAAAATAGAATAAATAATTATTATAAAGTATTAGACAATAGAAAAACAGAAGAACTAGAAAATAGTGAAGAAGCAGATAAAGTTGCTGTTAGAATTACTGAATTACTTTCGGAAAAATCGTTTAATTTTAATCCAACTGAATTAATAAATATTCATAAAAGATTATTTTCAGGAGTATATAAACATGCAGGAAAAATAAGAGAATATAACTTTACTAAAAAAGAATGGGTTTTAAATGATGATACAGTTGTTTATGCTCCTTATGAAACAATATTGCCAACTTTACAATATGATTTTTTGCAAGAAAAAGAATTTTCTTATAAAGACTTATCGTTAGAAGATTCAATAAAACACTTATGCCGTTTTACATCAGATATTTGGCAAGTTCATCCTTTTTGTGAAGGTAATACAAGAACGACAGCAGTATTTATTATCAAATATTTAAAAACATTTGGATTTAATATAAATAATGATGTTTTTGCTGAACATTCATGGTATTTTAGAAATTCATTGGTTAGAGCTAATTACAAAAATTTTGAAATGAGTATTTTTGAGGATATATCATTTTTAGAAAAATTTTTTTATAATTTATTAACAAATGCTAATTTTGAATTAAAAAACAGATTTACTCATGTAAATTATGAGCAAAGTGCAATTCAAGGTGTTCTAAAGTGCAATCGCTGCACTTTAGAAGAACAAGCAATAATAAATATAATTAAAGTTAATTCTAATATTAAGCAGGAAGAAGTAGCTAAAGTAATTGGTAAGTCTTTAAGAACAGTTAAAACAAGAATGATTGAAATGCAAAAAAAAGGTCTTATTGCTAGAAAAAACGGAAAACGTAATGGTGAATGGACAATTTTATAAAAAATGATATGTAATTATTTGTTGGTTGCTTCTATTTATTAGAGGAAATTGTATAATTCTTACATAATTGTAATGTTAAGTAATGTTGAACGAATGATTTTTTCGTTCTTTTATTATATAATAAGAGCATGAAAGGGTGATTTCATGGAAGAAATTTTAAAGATTGATAAAATAGAAAAGTATTATGGTAATAAATCGAATTTAACAAAAGCAATTGATAATATTAGCTTTAGTGTTAATAAGGGTGAATTTGTTGCGATTATGGGTGCTTCAGGAAGTGGTAAGACAACACTTCTTAACTGTATTTCTACTATTGATAAAGTTACCAGTGGGCATATTTATGTAGCTGGTGATGATATTACCAAATTAAAAGGAAATGAATTAAATCGTTTCCGGAGAGAAGAATTGGGTTTTATTTTCCAAGATTTTAATTTGCTTGATACTTTAACTGGTTATGAAAATATTGCTCTTGCTTTGTCAATTCAAAATGTTCCAGTAAAGCTTATGGATAAAAAAATAGAGGATATGGCAAGTAGGCTTAATATTAAACATGTTTTAAAAAAATATCCTTATCAAATGAGTGGTGGAGAAAAACAGAGGGTTGCTAGTGCGAGAGCGATTATTACGAATCCAAAGTTAGTACTGGCTGATGAACCAACGGGAGCATTAGATTCCAAGTCATCAAGAATGTTACTGGAAAGTTTTAATTATTTAAATACCGAACTTAAAACAACTATTTTAATGGTTACTCATGATGCTTTTAGTGCTTCTTATGCCAGTCGGGTAATATTTATTAAAGATGGAAAAATATTTAATGAGTTAGTAAAAGCAGAGAAGTCGAGAAAAGAGTTTTTTGATGAAATTATTGATGTGGTAACACTTCTTGGAGGAGATTTAAATGATGCTCTTTAAGTTATCTTTAAAAAATATTAGGAAAAGCTTTAAAGATTATGCTATTTATTTCTTTACCCTTATTTTAGGTGTTGCTATATTTTATGTTTTTAATGCAATTGATAGTCAAACTGTTTTACTTAATGTTACGAAAAATACTTTAGATATTATTGATTTAATGGTTGATATGCTTTCCGGGGTAAGTGTTTTTGTATCATTTATTTTAGGCTTTTTAATTATTTATGCTAGTCGCTTTTTAATGAAGCGAAGAAATAAAGAGTTTGGAATTTACTTAACTTTGGGGATGAGTAAAGGAAAAATATCAAAAATACTACTTATGGAAACACTAATTATTGGTATTATCTCTTTAGTTATTGGTTTAATTATTGGCATCGGGGCATCTCAACTTATGAGTGTTTTGGTGGCAAATAGTTTTGAAGCTGATTTAACTCATTTTACTTTTATCTTATCGACGAGTGCTATTATTAAAACAATTATCTATTTTGGTATTATGTATCTTCTTGTCATGATATTTAATGTAATTAGTGTGGGACGTTGTAAATTAATTGATTTAATTTATGCTAATAAGAAAAGTGAGAAAGTGAAACTAAAAAATACTTTTTTATGTATTCTTGTCTTTATCCTTGCTGTATTGATGTTAGGTTATGCTTATTATTTAGTTACCAGAGGGGTTGAAGAATTAACAAGTGCTCGTGATATATTTATTCCAATTATTTTAGGTTGTGTCTCTACATTTCTTATTTTTTGGTCTTTATCTGGGTTAATTCTTAGAATTGTGATGAGTTTTAAGAAATTATATTATAAAGGTCTTAATAGTTTTGTTTTAAGACAAATTAGTAGTAAAGTAAATACAATGGTGTTATCTATGAGTGTTATTTGTTTGATGCTTTTTGTAACGATTTGTGTCTTATCTAGTTCTTTATCGATTAAAAATTCGATGACGACTAATTTACAAGAGTTAGTTCCGGTTGATATTGAGTTATCTAAAATACGGAATATTAGTGATGAATATGTTTTAGAAACTGATTATAATAAAAAGCTGCAAATAGATTCGAAGAGAACGATAGAAGAAAGTTTAGCTTTACTTGATTTTAATATCCATGATTATTTTAAAGATATTACGGATGTTTATACTTATGCTGATGTAGATTTTGGTTTTGAAGATACTTTGGGAAGTACGAAAGAATTATTAAAAGAAAAATATCCTTTCTTTATTTTTGAAGCTACGGAAGAAGTTATGAGTTTGTCAGATTATAATAAAGTAGCAAGACTTTATGGAAATAAAGAGTATACTTTAGATGATGATGAATATCTCATTATTGCTGATTATGATAGTATGGTGGAAATGCGAAATATTGCTTTAAAAACTAAACCAGATATTACTCTTTTTGGGGTAACTTTACATGCTAAATATGATGAATGTCAAGATGGGATTGTCAGAATGTCTAGTAATCATATTAATACAGGTATTATTATTGTTCCTGATTATGTTGTAAGTGATGAATATTTAGAAAGTGAGATACTTCTTGCTAATTATAAAGCTAGTAGTAAAGAAGGAAAACAATCGATTGAAGATATTTTACTTTCATTAGAAAATCACCCTAACAATGAAAATATTAATTTGAGTGCTAGTACGAAAATTAGTATTTATGAAGCTAGTGTAGGACTTGGGGCGATGGTTACGTTTATTGGCTTATATCTTGGTATCATTTTCCTTATTAGTAGTGCGGCAATTCTGGCTTTAAAAGAATTAAGTGAGAGTACGGATAATAAAGAGCGATATGCTATGCTTCGTAAGATTGGGGCTGATGAGAAGCTTATTAATCGAGCACTCTTTAAACAAATTGCTATTTTCTTTAGTGTTCCTTTAGTGCTAGCTATCATTCATTCTATCTTTGGTTTGGAATTTTGTCGTACTGTACTGGAAACTTTTGGGGATGAAGGAATGACTAAATCGATTACCATGACAGCTATATTTTTGATTATTATTTATGGGGGTTATTTCCTTATCACTTATTATTGTAGTAAGAATATTATTAAAGATAAATAGAAGCAGGTCTTAAAAAAGATTTGCTTTTTTTGTCTATTAAAATGTCGAAAATTGTCGAACTTTTGTTCTTGAATTATTGACAGATATATAGTATAATAATTGTATAATTTACATTTAATGGAAGGGTGGTTTTATGAAAGAAAGTAAATTAGCAACAATATCAAATTTATTTGAAGAGACGGAAATCCGAAGTGTTTGGGATAGTGAGAAAGAAGAATACTATTTCAGTGTAGTTGATGTAGTGAAAGCTTTAACTGGTAGTAACATTCCTAGAAGATACTGGAGTGATTTAAAAAGGAAACTTGATGAAGAAGGAAGCCAACTGTACGCAAATATCGTACAATTGAAAATGAAAGCTTCTGATGGAAAATTAAGAGAAACTGATACTTTAGATACAAAAGGAATATTTCGACTTATTGAGTCTATTCCTAGTCCGAAAGCAGAACCTTTTAAAGTTTGGTTAGCAAATTTAGGGAGTGAGAGGGTTGATGAAGTATTTGATCCAGAGAAGGCAGTTAAAAGAGCTGTTCACTATTATAAAATGCGTGGGTATGATGATGAATGGATTAAGTTTAGACTTACTGGCATTGTTGATCGTAATAAGCTTACAGATGTATGGGCGGATAATGGAATAAAAGAAGATTATGAATTTGGAATACTTACGAATGAAATTTATCAAGGTTGGTCGGGCATGAAGGCAAGTGAGTATAAAGAATTTAAAGGAATTAGAAAAGAATCTCTTCGTGATAATATGTCCGATTTAGAAATTCTTCTTACTGATATTGGAGAAGTAACAACTAGAGAACTTGCTAAAGAACATAAACCATATGGTTTGGAAGAAAATAAGAAAATTGCGGCTTCTGGTGGAGAAATAGCTAATATTACGAGAAAAGAAATAGAAAGTAGACTTGGTAAGGCCGTAATAAATCATGAAAATAAACTTAGTTATCAATATAAAGATGAAAATAAAAAACTTCGAAATAAATAAAAATTAATCTTTATTCATACATTCTTTTTTGATACAATTATTTTAGTGATGGTTATGATAAAAGAAATTAAGTTAGAAGATGTTAAATGTTTATTTAGAAAAAGAGATCTTAATTCTAATAAGAGAGATTTTGGTAAAGTCGGTATTCTTGGTGGTTCTATTAAGTATAGTGGGGCTGTGAAGCTTGCTAATATGAGTTTATGTACTTTAAGAAGTGGATGTGGACTTGTTCGAGTGATTGTACCAAAAGAAATTATTTCATCTGTTAGCCCTTATCTTTTAGAACAAACGCTTTATCCTTACGAGGATTTAGATGATATTAAAGCTGTCATAAAAGATTTGGGTGTTTTAGCTATTGGTATGGGTTGGGATTATGAGAAAGAACATTTATCTATTTTAGAATATGTTTTAGAAAATTTTAGAGGTAAACTCATTCTTGATGCTGATGGGCTTAATACATTAGGAGGGCATTTAGAGTTATTGAGAAAAAGTAATGCTAAAATTGTTTTGACTCCTCACTTGAAAGAATTTTCTCGGTTAACAGGATTATCTATTTTGGAAATAGAGCAAGATAAAATAAATATAGCTAAAAATTTTGCTAAAGATAATCATGTTATTTTAGTGCTGAAAGGACATACAACAATTGTTAGTGATGGCGAAGATGTTTATTTATGTACATGTGGATCACCTGGTATGGCAACTAGTGGAAGTGGAGACGTTTTATCTGGTATTTTAACTGGTCTGCTTGGGTATTTAGAATATAATCTTTTAAGTGTTTGTGCTGGTGTTTTATTAAATGGTCTTGCTGGAGAGATTGCCGAAAATAAAAATACAGATATTAGTATGATTGCTAGTGATACAATAAAGTGCATTCCGGAAGCGATAAAAAAGATTAGGGAAGCAGAGTGTAAGTAATTGGTAGCAAATATAGAAGAAGTATGTTATACTTAATTTACAATTAGTTTTAGGGGCGATGCTATGAATCAGGAGAAAATTGGGGCTTTAATAAAAAAGATTAGAAAAGATAATCATTTAACGCAAAAAGAGTTTGCAGAACTTTTTGGAGTTACTTATCAAGCTGTATCAAAATGGGAGCATGGGTTATGTATTCCTGATATAGCTATTTTAAAAGAAATTAGTACGAGATTTTCTGTCGATATTAATGAATTATTAGATAATAAAGTTTTAGTAAATCCAAAAAGCAAAAAAAAGTTATGGATATTAGGTGCAGTTTTTATATTGATAATACTTGGAGTTACTCTTTATTTGGTGTTCCATAATCATGATTTTACTTTTAAAACAGTTAGTAGTTCTTGTGATGAATTTAATGTTTTAGGAAGTATAGCTTATAATGATAATAAAACTTCTATATATATATCGGATATTAATTGCTTGGGAATAGATGAAGAAGAATATAGGTATATTACTTGTGTATTATATGAGCAAGAAGATAATCAAAAAACAGAGATTAGCCGAAGTAGTTATGAAGGGAAAGCGATAAAGCTTAATGAATTTTTGGAAAATGTAGAATTTAATGTAGATGATTATAAATCAACCTGTAAGAAATATAGTGATGATAGTTTGTTTATTGAAGTTAAAGCTGGTAATGATGAAGATGTGGCGACTTCTTATGTTATTCCTTTGATTTTAAATGATTGTGTTAACTCAACTGAAAGTTGAGTTTTTTCAACTGGAATTTTATTTTCTTTGGCTATGTTATATGTTATAGTGGTATTGGAAGTGAGGAAAAAAATGAAAAAAAAGAAGAAAACAATTTTAATTGCTTTACTAATTGTTATAGTTTTAGTTATAGCTTTATTATTCGTTTTAAATTATTTATCGACTAATAGAGAAGAAGTAGAACAAACAATTAGTTTAGTAGAAAAACAAGGGGATTTGGAAGATGATTTTACTAGTGAGGGGTATACAATTGATAATCCAAAAATCATTGTTAACCCATATGAAATATCACCTTTAACAGCATTAGTGATATTTGAAACAGAAGAAGAAGTAAGTCCTACGGTAACAGTAGTAGGAGAAGATGAACATTCTACATTTACTCATACTTTTGATGCTAATACGGTGCATTATTTACCAATTTATGGGCTTTATGCCGATGCTTCTAATGAAGTTATTATCTCTTATGGGGATGTAGAAAAAAAAGTTGCTATTAAAACAGAAGCTTTACCAGATGATTTTATTATGCCTACTAGGGTAGAAGCTCAAAAGAGTAAGCTTAATAATGAATTATATTTTTTTAGTCCATCTAGTAGTGGATATACATGTGCTTATGATGTTAATGGAGATGTTAGGTGGTATTTAACTATTAATGCTTTATGGGATATTAATAGATTAGATAATGGACATTTAATGGTATCAACAGAAAGATTAGTAAATTCACCTTATTATATGAGTGGATTATATGAGATGGATTTATTAGGTAAAATATATACTGAATTTAGTTTGGAAGGGGGATATCATCATGATTATTTTGAACTTCCAAGTGGTAATTTACTAGTAGCTAGTAACGATTTTAATAATGATGATGGTACAGTTGAAGATGTAATTGTCGAATTAGATAGAAATACAGGTAAAATAGTTAAAACTTGGGATCTTAAAGATATTTTAAATATGGAAGATGGCAAAAGTGAAAATTGGACACAATATGATTGGTTTCATAATAATTCCGTTTGGTATGATGAAGCAACAAATTCCATTACTTTATCAGGAAGACATCAAGATGCGGTTATAAATATAGATTATGAGACAGGAGAACTTAATTGGATTATAGGTGATCCTACTAATTGGAGCGAAGAATATCAAAAATATTTCTTTACCCCAGTTGGAGATGATTTTGAATGGCAATGGAGTCAACATGCGGCCATGATTACGCCAGAAGGTTATGTATTTATTTTGGATAATGGTAATAATAAATCCAAAATAGAAGAAGAATATGTACCTGCAGAGGATAGTTATACTAGAGGGGTTATGTATAAGATTGATACTGATAAAATGACGATTGAACAAGTATGGGAATATGGAAAAGAGCGGGGTAGTGAATTTTATTCTCCATATATATCAGATGTTGATTATTTAGCAAAAGATCATTACATTGTTCATTCGGGTGGTATTGTTTATGTAGATGGCAAAAATTCTAATGAACCAGCAGGATTAGGGGGAGCTGATGCATTAGTTAGTGATACAGTGGAATTATTGAATGATGAAGTTATTTTTGAAATTGTTTTACCAACGAATAACTATCGAGTAGAAAAAATGAGTTTATATCAAGAAAATGAAGATTGTCAGTTGCAAGATGCTAAAAGAATTGGCTCTTTAGGTGAAACAGAAAAAGAAGATACAAAATTAGGTTTTGTAATAAGTAATAAAGATATAAGTGAATTTGATAGGGATTTCTCTGTCACAAAAGAAATTGATCGATTAGTTGTTAGTGGTAGATTTAAAAGAGGAGAAGATGTAAACGTTTTATTATATAACGGAATGAAATATGAAGTATATCATATTCAAGTTAGTAAAAAACCTTATACAGCATTATGTTTAGATATATTTACAGAAGATGAAACAGAAAATGGTATAGTTATTAATAAATATATAAACGATGAAGGATTAAGTGGTAGATATTCTATTTATTTAGAAGTAGATGGTACTATTTATGATACAAATCAATATGTAGATATGTAATTTTATTGTAAAGTATAAATAAGGTGTTTTAAAAATCGACAAAAAATGTTATAATTTTTTTAGAATAAAGGAAGTGTATTCTAGTGAAAAAAGTTATAACGTTTTTTATTGTTTTATTTGTAGGAGTTTTAAGTGTACAGGCAGAAAATACTCTTACATTATGTGAGTATTCCGATGAATATAAAGCTTGGCTTAAGTTAAGTGATGAAGAAAAAGCAGATACGGTTATGCCTTCTGTTTGTAAATCTAAAAAAATAAATATGGATTTACTTGGTAGTAATGATTATTCCATGGATTATTTTAATTTAGCTGATAGTGGTAAAGTAAGTGGAGTTAGGGATCAAGGGATAAGTGATGATTGTTGGGCTTTTGCTAGTTTAGCTTCTATTGAATCAAATTTACTTATGAATAATATTGATATTGGTTATTTAAGTCCGACTCATTTAGAATTAATGACCCAGAACTCTTTATATACACCATCTTTTATGACTTTTAATCGAGATTTTAATAGTGGTGGAAATATGCAAATAGCAGCGGCTTATGTTCTTAATTATTGGGGTCCTGTTAAAGAAAGTGATATGCCTTTTCAAACAACTTTGGATTTAATTAATAGTACTAGGACAATAAATGAGAGTGATGTTGTTAATAAAGAAGCTATGGTAGATGTAGATGATTTATTATATATTACGAATAGTCAGGGAATATGCAGTAATAATACTATTAATTTAATTAAGGAATATATTGTTAATTATGGGGCTTTAGCCACTTCAGTGTATTTTAATAATTCTTATGTCAATGGTAAATATTATTATTATAATGGGGAAAATCTTCCAAATCATGCAGTAGTACTTGTTGGTTGGGACGATAATGTGGAAGTAACAAGTTTTAATAATCGAGCTACTAGAAAAGGGGCTTGGATTGCTAAAAATTCTTATGGTACATCTGTTGGAGATGAAGGATATTTTTATATTTCTTATGATGATGTAAATATTTGTACAAATGCAGTTGGATTTTATAATGCTAATTTAGATATGGCTGATGAAGCTTATTATTATGATGATTTAGGTGTAAATCTTACTATTCAAAGTAATAGTGATGTTAATTATGTAGCTAATTATTTTGTAAAGAAAAGTCAAGAAAGTGAAAAATTAGATAAAGTTACTTTTGCAACAGCTATGTCTGGAATGGATTATACTGTTTATTATGCAGATAATATAAATGGGACATTAGAAAATTGGCAAGAAATAGCAAGTGGTACTACTAATTATCCAGGTTATATAAGTGTTGAACCTAATAAAGATATTTTTGTTAGTAATAATTATGGTATAATTATTAAATTTGAAACAGATACTGATACTCCAGATTTACTTTTGGTAGCTGTAGAAAGTCTATTAGATGATAGTTATTATGCGACTTATAAAATAACGGATAATGCTTCTCGCTTTTCTTTAGATGGAAGTAAATGGCAGACAATGGCAACAGAGTTAGAAGATAATGAAGTGGTAGAAGCACAATTTGCTATTCGTGCTTATACAAGTTATGAAGAACCATCTGTTGCTCAAGAGCCTACAGAAAATAATCCATCATTAGAAGATAAACCAAATACTGATGTACCAGTAATTAATGATTCTGGTAGTATAACTATTGAAAATCCTAATGGTAGTTTATCAGATATAGTTGGAGATACTGTTCCAACTGATACACCAACAGAAGTAGTAGAAAACCCACAAACAGGAGTAATAAGTGGTATATCAATTATTATAGTTTTAACTATTATTGGTGTAGTAATATATTATAAAAAGAAAAATAAAATATTTAAGATATAAAAATAAAAGCTTTAGAGTGTTATTTCTAAAGTTTTTATTTGGATATAATTTTAGGTTCATTAATTCTTCCAAGTAAGTAGTCAGCAGAGATATTAAATTTTTGGCAGAATTCATATAGAAATATAGTGGGTATTAAGGTTTTTCCTTGTTCGTATCTACACCATACTGAATGATCAATATTTAGAAAATTGCCAATTTTAGTTTGAGTAAATTTATTTTGTTTACGTATCTCTTTAAGTCTAGTGCACAAAATTTCTTGATTATAATTAATCTTTTGATTTTGGTGACTTTTACTATTAGTAAAATTAAAAATGTAGTCTAGAGATAAATTAAAATAATCACAAAATTTTATAAGATTTTTTAAAGTTATTGTATCGTGTCCTTCTTCATTCATTGCATATGTACCAGTAGAAATTTTTAAAATGTTTGCAATATCTTTTTGATATAAATCATTTTCTTCTCTTATTTCTAATAGTCTATCTAATTTCATCTTAAATCACCAAAATAATTTTAACAATAATAATTAATAGAAAAGTTTTATATAGGAAAATAACACATTTTTCTTGACTTTTGACATAGCCAAGCTTATAATTTAACTATAAGCTAGGAGACTTATTACTATAGTAAGACTTTTTAGCAAGTGAATAAATGAAGTAG